>JAUIDM010000229.1 GCA_030428915.1 Alphaproteobacteria bacterium
GTCCCTGGCTTCACTGCCACCATTGTGGCACTGCGCGGCCTTTCGTGTTTTCGGGCAAAGCGCGACTGAATGCGAACGGGCGGCGGCTCGACGCGTGGCTGATCTACCGCTGCATCGACTGCGATGAGACCTGGAACCGGCCGGTCTTGGAACGGCAATCGCTGTCGGCAGTGCCGAACGGCCTGTTGCAGGCGCTGCATGAAAACGACGCTGCGACGCTGGGCCGACTCGCCGGTGACCAGCCCGGACTGGCCTGGTTCGCCAAGCGAATCGAGGACGGGGGCCAAGCCACCGTGCGCCGTACCGTGATCGGAGCGGTTTCCGCTGCATCTCCGGCGCTTGCGATCCTGCTTGACCCAGTGGGTGGCATCGCCGTCCGACTGGACAGGCTGCTGGCATCGGAATTATCGCTCAGTCGCCGAACGGTCACCGCGCTTGCTTGCGCCGGACACCTCATGGTCTCCCCCGGATCGGCGAGATCGCTGAGGCGACCCCTCCGCACGCCGTTGCGTCTCGACTTTCATCTTGGAGGGCGAAACGATTCTGCTGCGATCCTCGCGGCGGCCGGCGGATGACGGGCTTGCGTTTCCCTGCACACCACGGCACTTTGGCGCCGTTCTCAGGGCGGGGTGCAATTCCCCACCGGCGGTATGGGGGAAACCCCGAGCCCGCGAGCGCCTCTGCGAAAGCGGGGGGTCAGCAGACCCGGTGAGAGGCCGGGGCCGACGGTTAAAGTCCGGATGGAAGAGAACGTGCGCGAGCCGCTCCTTCAGAGCGGTTTTCGCCCGTGATCGCCTTGGGTGACGTGTCGTTCACGAAAGGAGATCATCAGATGACACACACCCGTTTTGCTTTCATCAAGGCCAACTGGCATGCCGATATCGTGGATCAGGCGTTGATCGGGTTCCGAGAGGTGATCGAGGCCGACCGGATCGACGTCTTCGACGTGCCGGGCGCGTTCGAGATGCCGCTTCTGGCGCGCGATCTGGCGGCTTCAGGGCGCTATGCGGCCGTCGCCGCTGCGGCCTTTGTAGTCGATGGCGGCATATACCGGCACGATTTCGTTGCCCAGGCCGTTGTCGACGGGCTGATGCGGGCAGGGCTGGACACCGGGGTTCCGGTCCTCTCGGTATCGCTGACGCCGCATCAGTATCAGGATACGGCGCATCACAACGCCATCTATCGCGCGCATTTCGTTGAGAAGGGGCGTGAGGCAGCCCGGGCAGCACTGATGATCGGGCGCACCCGCGCGGCATTGGCGGCCTAAGCCGAGGCGACGCAGCGGCGGTATCCGCCGCTGCGCAGTGATGCTATTTCTGCAGCGACTCCAAATACATCGCGACTGAAAGAACACGCCCCCGCACCTCAAGAACGGAGCCGTACGGATTGGCAGAGCCCGCTTCCGTCGATGCGAAAACCCTTCCAAAGACGGGCATGGCACCGCCATGCGCGCGCACGCCCGTCCGCCCGTCGATCGTGTGAATCACCTTCAGCATCGGAAACTCACCATCGTTGTTCGTCGCAAGCAGGGTCAGGTTCGGCGCGGGTATGGTCATCAGATTGGCCATATCCCCGTCGCCCGCTGCACCCGCGCCGTGACACGCCGCGCAGTAGTCATCGTAGAGTGTCTTTCCGATGTCCGCGTCCTGCGCCGACGCTGCCCCGGCCGCGAAGCCGAAAGCGGCAACCATTGAAATTGTTGCTGCAAGTCCATGCATGATGCTCCTCCCATACAAGCAGCGCATTTCCTGGAAGCACCGTCGCATACATTCCCGTTGTTGAATTTGATTTGGATCACTTGATGTTAGGAATCATACCAATAGGCGTGTGCCGTCATGGCTGGTGATTGTGGCGGTCAGGAGCGTACCCTCGGGCTGATCGCTGGTGAAAGCCACTTCCGTGAATTGCTCGGTCCGGCCGAGACGGGGACCTTCTGTAAGGATGCGGTGACTGCGCCCCAGCCGGGCATCGAGGTGGCGGGCAAGCGCTGTTGCTCCTGCGGCGCGGAGGTGGGCAGCACGCTCCTTGATCGCGGGACCGTTCACCTGCGGCATCCTTGCGGCCGGTGTTCCGTCTCGCCGCGAATAGGGGAAGACATGCAGGAAGGTCAGGCCGCAATCCTCGACGAGTTTCAGGGAGTTTTCGAACATCGCCTCTGTCTCCGTGGGGAAACCGGCGATGATGTCGGCACCGAAAACCATATCGGGGCGAAGGCGCCGGGCCTCTTCGCAGAACCGGATCGCGTCGTCGCGCAGGTGGCGGCGTTTCATCCGTTTCAGGATCAGGTCGTCGCCATGCTGAAGCGAAAGATGCAGGTGCGGCATCAGGCGCGACTCGGTCGCGATGGCCTGCATCAGGTTCTCGTCTGCCTCGATCGAGTCGATCGAAGAGATGCGCAAACGGGCAAGGTCCGGGACAAGCCGCAGGATACGCATGACAAGATCGCCGAGCCGCGGCTGTCCCGGCAGGTCGGCACCCCAGGAGGTCAGGTCGACCCCGGTCAGGACAACCTCGAGAAAGCCCTTGTCCACCAGCCGCTTGATCTGGTCGACGACGACCCCGGCCGGAACGGAACGGGAGTTGCCGCGCCCATAGGGGATGATGCAGAAGGTGCAGCGGTGGTCGCAGCCGTTCTGGACCTGAACATAGGCCCGGTGGCGGCCGAACCCGTCGATCAGGTGCCCGGCGGTTTCCGTCACGCTCATGATATCGTCGACCATGACGCGCTCTGTCTCGCCGATCAGGTCGGGTGCCTTCAGGGCGGCCCAGGTTTCTGCCTGCATCTTCTCGGTATTCCCGATGACCTTCGTCACCTCCGGCATCCGGGCGAAGGTTTCAGGCTCCGTCTGCGCCGCGCAGCCGGTGACGATGAGTGTAGCGTCGGGGTTCTCGCGGCGGAGCTTGCGAATCTCCTGCTTGGCCTTGCGCACGGCTTCGGCCGTCACGGCACAGGTGTTGACCACGACCGCGCCCTCGATTCCGGCCTGCGCCGCAAGGTCCTTCATCGCCTCCGTCTCATAGGCATTGAGGCGGCAGCCGAGAGTGGAGAAGACGGGCGGCTTCATGGATGGGCGGCGACGAATTCGGGGCTGAGCCAGCCATCGAAGACGCGGGCGGTTGGGCCGGTCATCCAGACTCCATCCTCGCGCCAGTCGATCTCCAGCGTGCCGCCATCGAGGTCGAGGGTTACATGCCGCCCGGTCAGGCCGCGCAGATGGGCCGCGACGGCCGTGGCGCAGGCGCCAGAGCCGCAGGCAAGTGTGATGCCGGCGCCACGTTCCCAGACCCGCATGCGCAGACGGTCTGGGCCGGTAAGGCTCGCAAATTCAACATTGGTTGCTTGCGGGAACAGCGGGTGATGCTCCATCGCAGCACCATCCTTTGGCAGGTCCACCGCCTCGGCATCAGCGACGAAAAAGACGCAATGCGGGTTGCCCATGCCAACCGCTGCCGGATCACCCGGGATCGGCAGGTGCAGCAGGTCAACCTCACGTGACAGCGGCACGTTCCGCCAGTCCAGGATCGGTGCACCCATGTTTACGCTTACAAGTCCATCAGGTCGGCGCACCGCGCCCAGTGTGCCGCGTTCGGTCACGAAGGTCGCGGTGTCGCGGCCGAGCCCCGCCATCACATGATCGGCCACGCAGCGCGAGGCATTGCCGCACGCCCCGGCGCGGCTGCCATCGGAATTCCAGAAATCGAGCGCGAAATCGGCGCCCTCGGCATCGCGGATCTCTGCCAGCTGGTCGAACCCCACACCCCTGTGGCGGTCCCCCAGAGCCGCGGCAAGCGAAGTCGTGGTCACCCGATCCCGCCCCCGTGAGTCGATGACCACGAAGTCGTTGCCGGCACCATGCATCTTCATGAATGCAAGGCCGTCGGAGGGGCGGTTGTCTTTCATGGCGTGCCATATACGCCCGGGCCAAGGATTTTGCCAGTAGGGCCAGCATTTGCACTTGACCACCTTCGGCGAGGTTTCTAAAGAGGCGCCCTGTGATGGGCCCGTAGCTCAGTTGGTAGAGCAACTGACTTTTAATCAGTGGGTCACAGGTTCGAATCCTGTCGGGCTCACCACTTTTACAAATAAAATTCTCTTTTTGAGGGTCAGAGGCGTTTGCCTCTGCGGACGTGGCGCTTTCCCAAAGTAGCTGATGGCCGGCGAAGTGGTTCGACCGGTTGACTCGCTTTACCAAAAGCCGCCCGGTCACATTTCCCGGGCCGGATACAAGGTCGCGGGCAAGAGGATGACAAGCCCTGGCTGACCCCGATCGTCCAACCCGCGTCAGTTTCCTGAAACTCGCGCAGGCAGTTGCCCCGCCCAAAAATGGTTGCGAAACAGGCGATTTGAAACAATGCTGGGTTGAGTTATAGTATGCCGCGCGGCGTGCCGCGACAAAAAGAATTTTTATAAGTCATAACGGAGGATCAACGAATGTTGCCTCGCATTGTTCCTGTCGCGCTCCTGATTGCGATGGCGCCGATGGCATCGATTGCCCAGTTTCGGCCTGGAGCGCTTGACGAACCTATGCTCGTGGGCCGAGATGCGGCGTCGTTCCCGCCCGCCGACGAGGACTATTTCGCGGGAATGGATAACAGCGTCGCGCTGTCGCCGGACGAGGTCAAGGGCCGCAACATGTGGCTGGTCTGGACCGGTGGCAATGACCTCCTTTGGGACCGCCTGACGCGGGATACATTCGGCCAGTTCGACCTGCTCAAGACGCTTTCATCGCATCCCGACCTTCCGGCGAAGCGATCAAACCGGTTCGACTATCTCGGCCTGATCAACGAGCCCTGTTTCGAAGAGGCCACTGGCCCCGACCCAAACCGGTTCGGCCTGTGGCTGGACAAGAGGGTGGAGGCCTGCGCGCCCGATCCCTTCGCCAATGCCGAGAAATATCCGGGCGTCGAAATCGGCGCACGGGGCCGGAACATGCCGGTCGGGTCGTATTACGGGGAGCCGACCGGCGTTCTCGGGCTGCGGCTGTTCCCGAACCCGGACTTCGATGAGCGGGCCGAGCGCGACTGGGACCCCGAGCGTTATTACAACGATCCCGACTACTATTTCGACAAGGACCTTATCCGCCCCTACCGCGTGGGCATGTCCTGCGCCTTCTGCCATGTCGGACCGAGCCCGATCGATCCCCCGGCAGACCCCGAAAACCCGACGATGGAGAACATCAACGCGACCGTGGGCGCGCAATATTTCTGGTTTGACCGCATCTTCGCCTGGGCCCCGGACGACCGGCAATACATGGTTCAACTGATCCACACCGCGCGGCCGGGAACGCTCGATACCTCGCTGGTGTCGACCGACTACATCAACAACCCGCGCACAATGAATGCCATATACCTGCTGGGCGAACGGCTGGCCAATGCGACCCGGCTGGGCGATGAGTTCCTGACCGACGGTGAGTTGAATAACCGGCAATTCGATGATCTGCCGCTGGACGGACTGCCCGAGTCGGAACTGCTCGACGAGCTGTTCCTGCCGCCGCGCATCAGCCGCAGCCCCCGGGTTCTGAAGGACGGGGCCGATTCCGTCGGCGCGCTTGGGGCGCTGAATCGGGTCTATCTCAATATCGGGCTCTTCAGCGAGGAATGGACCCGGCACTTCAACCCGATCATCGGCGGCCGCACGATCACGCCGATTGAGATCGCGACCGCGCAGGCCAATTCCTCCTACTGGCAGGCCACCGAGGCGCAAACCCCGCTGACCGCTCTCTATTTCCTCAAATCGGGGCGTCCGGACCGTCTGGCCGATGCGCCGGGTGGTGAGGCCCATCTGACCGAAGACCCGGCCGCCGTCGAGAACGGGAAGACGATCTTTGCCGAGAACTGCGCGCGTTGTCATTCGAGCAAATTGCCTGAATCGGCCTATGAGGCGATGCCGGGCGGCTGTTCTGGCCCAGCCTATCTGCAATGCTTCAACCGTTACTGGGAGCTGACCAAGACCGATCAGTTCAAGGCCGAGATGCGGGATATCGTCCACGCCGACGACTTCCTGGACGGCAACTACCTGTCGAACGAACTGCGGATTCCGGTGACGCTTCTGGAAACCAATGCCTGCAGCCCGCTCGCCTCTAATGCCATCGCGGGCAATATCTGGGATAACTTCTCGTCGACCACCTACAAGACACTGCCATCGGTCGGGACCATCACGGTTCACAATCCGGTCACCGGCGAGCCCTACGACTACGAAATGCCCGGCGGCGGTCGCGGCTATACGCGCGTTCCATCGCTTATCAGCCTCTGGTCGACGGCGCCCTATCTTCTCAACAATACGGTCGGCTACTATGTGCAGGACCCGTCGGTCGAGGGACGCATGAGTGCCTTTGACGACGGCATCCGCAAGATGCTCTGGCCGGAACGCCGGGTCCGGGATTCCGAATTGGGCGACAAGGTTCCGGGAACCATCGACAGGGTCACGGAACAAAGCTACCTGATCATCCCTCGCGGGTTCCAGCCGGACATTCTGGCAAAACTCCTGACGCCGCTGCGCGATGACCTGCCCTGGCTCTTCGCACCGGACGGCGATATCGAACTGGGCCCGATCCCGAAGGGCACGCCCATCGGTCTTTTGGCGAACCTGAACCTGAGACTCGATCAGGCCGATGTACTGGAGCGGCTGGAGCATGACTTCAAGCTCACCCGGCTGGTCGTCAAGATCAAACGCGACCTCAAGGACCTGCCGGAAAATGTCAGCGATGAACAGGCCCGCGCAATCTTTGCCGACCTGGTCGATCCGTTGCTGGAGCTGAGCAAATGTCCGGATTTCGTCGTCAACCGAGGCCATTATTTCGGCACGCGCCTGTCCGACGCGGACAAGGAGGATCTGATCGCATTCCTGAAGCGGTTCTGAGAGGACAAGGAGGTGGACGGGGCACCATTCGACTATGTGGTCGTCGGCTCCGGCGCCGGCGGAGGGACGGTTGCAGCGCGTCTCGCCGAGCAAGGCATGCGCGTCCTTCTGCTCGAAGCGGGTGGTGACCCGAAGGCGCTTTACGGTGGCGTGCGCGGCTTGGAGGCGGACGGCAACCGGCTTCCCCACGACTACGATGTCCCCGGTTTTCATCCCTTCGCCTCGGAAAACGAGGCGCTGCGGTGGGATTTCTTCGTCAACCACTACGC
>JAUIDM010000230.1 GCA_030428915.1 Alphaproteobacteria bacterium
CGATTCAGCCTTTGCCGGAACGGTTTATGATCGGGATGCGATGAACCGTTCCACCAGCTCGACGATAACTGGCGCGAGCGCGGGCGTGATGACATGTCCCATCCCAGCAATGACCTCCAGCCCTGCGCCCGGGGTCAGCGACGCTATTTCGCGGCCCTCTTCGGGCAGGATCAGCGTGTCCTCCTCGCCATGGATCACGAGGCAGGGCAAAGCGACACCGCCCAGCGCCGCGCGCCGGTCGGGTGTGTTCAGTATCCCCAGAAGCTGGCGGTTCACCCCGTCCGCCTCAGCCCCCCGATCGAAGGCGCGCCCGGCCTGAGTTCGCAGATAGGCCTCCGTCGCAGGATAACCCGGGCTGCCCCATACGTGGTCGCCTTCCAGTGCACCGGCGATATATCCCTCGCGGTCGGTCGGGTAGGACAGCAGCCGTTCCCCGAGATCAAGCCCTCGGAGCCGCGCTGACGACATGACGATGGTGGCACTGAGGAGCCTGTCAGCATGGTCGCAGGCCAGAAGCTGCGTGATCGCACCGCCCATCGAGATGCCGAAGACATGGGCCTGGTCGATGCCAAGCGCGTCCATCAGACCCACGACGTCGCGGGCCATATCCGTGAGAAGGTAGGCTGGTTTCGGCACCCGCCCCGCATTGAGGTCAGCCAGAATGGCGTCGGCATCCCCTTCAGCCCCCGGCACCGGACACCGCGCCGAAAGCCCGACATCGCGGTTGTCGAAGGTCACGGTGCGGAAACCGGCGGCAGCGAAACCCGATGTCAGTTCATCGGGCCAGTGGACGAGTTGTGTGCCGAGCCCCCGGATCAGGATCAGCGGCTTGCCGCCTTCCGGCCCGTGGGTTTCGAATTCCAACCGGATTCCGTTCGCGTCGATCTGCATGTCACCCCCAGCCGATCAGGTCGGGATACGATGGCGCGGCGCGGACCATTGTTCAATCGGACTTTGTACGCCACGCTAGGGAGCGTGGCGCTTTGTTGGAATACCGATCATGCATGCCCAGACCGTCCACCCGACAACCCAGCTTCGCGGCGGACAAGTCCGCTCAGATGTCAGCCCTCGTAGTCCGGCAGCGGCGGCAGGGTACGCAGATAGAGAATGATCGCCGCAAGGTCGTCATCCGTCATCTTCGCGAGGAACGAATAAGGCATCGGCGGCATCATCTGGGTGCCGTCCGGGCGGATGCCTGCGGTGATCATCTTCGCGATCTCCGCGTCCGTGTATCCGGCGAGGCCATCGTCATGTGTCGTCAGGTTGGCCGAAACCGAAACCCCCCAGGGTCCCGGAATCTCGAACCCACCCTGCCCGAGCGCGGTGTCCAGCATCGGCCCTTGCGGCCCCATCGGCGTGTGGCATTCCATGCAATGCGCGACGGGTCCGGCGAGATATGCGCCGTATTCCACCGTCACGCCTGCCGGGATCGACGGGATATGCCCAACCGGCGGTCCGTAGGCAGGCGGCAGCGGAATGTTAAAGACGCTGTCCTGCACCGTGTTTTCCACCGCCGGCACGGTACGCAGGTAGGCGACGATCGACATCACGTCATCGTCAGAGAGACCCCGGTACATGGAAAACGGCATCGGCGGCCCGATCAGCGATCCGTCCGGCCGGATGCCCTCGCGAATTGCTCGGGCGAATTCCTGGTCCGTCCATCCGGCCACCGCGCCTGCGGGCGTGATGTTTTCCGAATAGGCCGTGAATTCGGGAATATCGAGGACCAGTCGCCCCGAAAACTCCTGCCCGGCGACGAAGCCGTCCGGCCCGAGCGGCGTATGACAGTTCCCGCAACCCGCCGGACCATTTACCAGATAGTCTCCGCGTTCCACCGAAGGCCCGGCCAGAACCGGACCGGCCGCGACACTCGCGGCGATCACCAGCACCCCTTTCATGATGTACCCTCCCGTTCGCGCAACGCCCGCGTTGGGGCGTCTAAGGCAGGAGAATATCACGGAAAATCCCACGCCGACGTGAAACTATGCGGGCATCTGAAGACAATTGCAGGTCCCGCCACGGATCAAGATTGCATCCGCTCGGGCGCAATCTCCCTCTGGTAGCCTGGGCGCGTTCAGGTGGCGACTCAGCCTGCGAGCACGGTCTCGACCCGCGCCGCGTGTTCCAGCGTCCGATGGACCGGGCATTTGTCGGCTATCTCCAGAAGCCGCGCGCGTTGGTCCGGGTCGAGATCGCCTTCGAGCGTGATCTCCCGCCGGAACAGATCTATCTTGCCCCCCTTCTCGCAATCGGCGCAATCCTCGGCATGGACCTTGTTATGGCTGACATCGACCCGGACATGGGTCAGCGGCCATTTCTTGCGCCGCGCATACATGCGGATCGTCATCGACGTGCAGGCGCCGAGCCCGGCGGCGAGGAAGCCATAGGGCGTCATGCCGCGGTTCGTGCCGCCATAGGCCTCGGGCTCATCGGCAAGGGCGTGATGGAGGGGGCCGTCATTGACATGCTGGAGGAAGCCGTCGGGATCGGCTTCCGTGACGCGGACAATACCTTCGGGCGCGCCTTCCGGCGCCTTGGGTTGCTTCAGGTTCAGATAGCGAGCCGACCATGCGGCGATGACCTCGGCAGCGTAATCGGCGTCGGCCGGGCGTGTGATCAGGTGGTCGGCATCGTCGAGTGTTACGAAACTCTTGGGATGTTTCGCGGCCTTGAATATCTCGGCTGCATTCGCGATCCCGACGATCTGGTCACGCGGGGCGTGCAACACCAGAAGCGCACGCTTCAGATTGGCGATGGGTTCGGACAATTCCTCGGCCGCCACCTCATGCACGAAGTCCCGGCCGATGCGGATCGGACGACCGCCGAGATCGACCTCGGCCACGCCGTCGGCTTCGATCCGTTCAAGCGCACCGGCAAAGTTCTGGGTGACATGGCCGGGGTCAAAAGGTGCGCCAATGGTCACGACGGCCCGCGCGCTATCGATCTGACCGGCGGCTTTCAACACGGCCGCCCCGCCCAGCGAATGTCCGATGATCAACTCGGGGGCCATACCGCGATTCTTGAGGTATCGCGCGGCAGAGGTCAGATCGGCAACATTCGACAGAAATCCGGTTTCTGCAAAGTCACCTTTCGAGTGACCAAGCCCGGTAAAATCGAACCGCATCGTCGCAATACCCATCGCGGCAAGCCGGGCTGCGATGCGGCGGGCGGCAACCACGTCCTTGCCGCAGGTGAAACAATGGGCAAAGAGCGCGGTGGCGAGATGCGGACCTTCGGGCAGGTCGAGTCGGGCCGACAGTTCGGCACCGGAATGGCCGGGGAAGGTGATGCGCTCGGTTGCCATGTCTTTCTCCTCTTTCCGCGTCGGGCAAAAACTGTGCGCGCGGACGCGGCGCGGCAAGTGAAGAAAGCGGATTGTCACGGACAGGTGAGAAATCGTCCGGATCCCAAGACGGAAATACATCACAGTATGTGATGATATATATGAAATACATTCGTTTTTATTGTTGATTTTGAGAGCCTACATTCTGGTCAGACGCTTCGAAAGGAGGCCAGTGATGAAAAGCATGACACGCGACGACCACCGCCACCCGATCGCCCGGCACGAGACTTTAGACCGCTTTGCTGGCGGAATTGTCCTCGCGACGTTGGGCCTGCTGACGCTGCTCGTTTCCGGTGGCGAACCGGGGCAGCCGGCGTCCGAATACAACGCTGAACGCCCCGCCGCCAGCGCGGGCACCGAAGACTGGCACGGCAATGTCCGGCGGTCGCACTGGGCGCCCTGAGGCGCCCATCTGGGGCTGGTTCAGGCCAGCCCCATCAACCTTTCGTCAAAGGGGTATTTCGTCAGGTTCTCATATCCCGTCTCGGTGACCAGAACCTGATCCTCAAGCTTGATCGAGAATTCGCCACCATCCGGACTAACCAACGCCTCGACGCACAGCACCATCCCCGGCTGCACCTCATGGTCAAAAGCCCCGTCCTGCCATTGATCGGGATAGAGAATCGAAGGCCATTCGTCGCACAGCCCCACCCCGTGCATCTTGACGCCGTATTTCAGCCGGTCGAATTCTGGGTCGAGCGTATGGCCGCCAAACACGAGGTCCCGGAAAGAGACACCCGGCTTCAGCATCTCCATATTGGTCATGATATGCTCATGTGCATGGCGCATGGCGTAGACCATCGAATTGGTGGGCTTGGCATCCCCCACCCACCAGGTGCGCGAGATGTCGATACAGATGCCGTAAGAACCGATCAGGTCGGTATCGAAGGCGACAATCTCGTTTGGCTGGATGATGCGTGGCCCGCATTCCTGAAACCAGGGATTGGTGCGGGGGCCAGACGCCAAAAGGCGCGTTTCGATCCATTCGCCGCCGCGCTTGATGTTTTCGGCGTGAAGGACGGCCCATACGTCATCTTCGCTCATATTGCCCTGCGGCACGCCTTCGCGGCAGGCCCGTTCCATCGCGGCTATGGATTTCTCGCAGGCGTCATGGGCGCAGCGCATGGCGAAGATCTCGTCCGGTCCCTTGATGGCGCGCGCCTTTTCTGTGCATTCCTCGCCTTCCCCGACGATAAACCCCGCGCTTTCCAGAGCACGCAACCCGTGGACCATGATCTTGTCGACACCGAGATGACGGTTATTCCCGGCATGTTCGCGCATCACCTGATCGACATCGGTCGCAAAAGCCTGAGCCGCCGCCTCGCCCCGGTCGCCAGTCGACATGTAGAACATCGAAGCACCCGAGCGGACCTCGCGCACCAGCGGATTGTGGTCTGCAAGGAAGGGCGAGTTCTTGTACTCCCAGAGCACCATGTAGCCATCGGCGCAGAGCAGGAGCGCCCGGAACGGATTGTGGGTGTTCCAAAGCTGCATGTTCGTCGCATCTGTCGCATAACGGATGTTCAGCGGATCGAACAAAAGAAGGCCGCCCCAGCCGCGATCGACGATATGCTGCGTCAGGCGCTTCCAGCGGTATTCCCGCATCCGTTCCAGATTTGGCAGGGTCAGTCCCGCCGCTTCCCATTCGCGAAAGGCAAGCTGGGTCGGTCCGATCTCCACCCGGTTGTTGTCGTTTGGGCTGCCATCAGGCAGGCGGGCGCCCTTGGTCGGGTCAATCTTGCGGCGGTCGGAATAATGGCTGTCCATCGTGGCTCTCCCGGGTTTCGTGCCAAGCATCCGCAGACGCCCGGGTGCCGTCCTGCACGAATGCGACATGGATCGTGTCTGTTTCCGGCTTTACCCTTGGCGAAAAAGTTTGCAAAGGCTATCGTCCGCTTCGCAAAGTTGCGGGATATCGGATGGCCACCCAAAAGCTCTATGCCGGCGCCAAACTGCGCGAAACCCGTAACCGTCTTGGCCTGACCCAGAAGGCCTTCGCGGCAAAACTTGGCGTCTCGCTGCCCTATCTCAATCAAATGGAGAACAACCACCGACCAGTTTCGGCTGCAGTGGTTCTGGCTCTGGCCGGAGAATTCGGGCTCGATGTGACCGAACTGTCGGCGGGCGACGCCGAACGGCTGGTATCGGACATGCGCGAGGCATTGGCGGACCCGGTCTTTACCGACACGGCCCCGCCGCTCGCCGATCTACGCCTTGCCGCCTCCAACGCACCGATGCTGGCCCGCGCCTTTCTCGAACTCCACCGCGCTTACCGACAGAATCATGAACGCCTCGCCTCGCTCGATGAAGCTTTGGGGCGGGATGAGGCAGCGACCCGAGCCTCGCCATGGGAGGAGGTGCGGGATTTCTTTCATTACTGCGACAACTATATCGACGCCGTTGACCGCGCAGCCGAACGGTTTGCCGACACGCATGGCCGTGCCGGGGACCCGGAGGCAAAAGCCCGCGCGGTACTGGCCGAACGCGGTATCGATATCACCCTGGCCGACAGCGGCGAAATCCGCGCGGTTGAGGGCAAACGCATCACGCTGTCGACCCGCGCCGCGCCGGAAACCCGGCGCTTCCAGCTTCTTCACCAACTTGCCCTGACCACCCAGAACGAACTGCTGGAGGCAACGCTCGATCTCGCACGGTTCCAGACCGAGGCGGCCCGCGCCATCGCCAAGATCGGGCTTGCAAACTATTATGCCGGCGCCGCTCTTTTGCCCTATCGCGCCTTCCTCGAAGCGGCGGAGGAGACGCGACACGACCTGGAGCGCCTCGCCGACCGGTTCGGCGCCTCCATCGAACAGGTGGCGCATCGGCTTTCGACCATGCAAAGACCCGGCCTGAAAGGTATTCCCTTCTTCTTTGTCCGCGTCGATCAGGCTGGCACGATCACCAAACGCCATTCCGCGACACGGCTGCAATTCGCCCGTTTCGGCGGGGCTTGCCCACTGTGGAACGTGCACCGCGCCTTTGAAACGCCGGGCCGTTTTCTGCGGCAACTGGCCGAGACGCCGGATGGCGTGCGCTATCTCTGCCTGGCACGCGACATCTCAAAGCCCGGCGGATCGTTCCAGGCGCCGGTGCGGCGCTACGCCATCGGGCTTGGTTGCGAGGTTAGCCACGCCAAGGGCCTCGTCTATGCCGACGATCTGGACCTCACGAATGCCCGCGCCTTTGAGCCGATCGGCATTTCCTGCCGGATCTGCGAAAGGAAAGACTGCCATCAACGCTCGGTCCCGCCGCTGGAACGCCATCTGCGTGTCGATCCCGACCGGCGAGGCCTGCTTCCCTACGAGATTGACTAGGGCCGCCGCCCCAAGGCGGCGGGCGTTCTTGTCAGGTCATGACACGCGTCAGGCGCCTGCCAGCATGCGGGCAATTTCGTCCTTCAGGTGGGCGCGTTTCTTGCGCATCTCGGTCTCCACCATGCCATCGACAGGCTCAATTCCGGTCTCCGCCCGGTGCACGCCGCGATTCAGCTCATGATACTCGTCCGCAAGGCGTGCAAAATGCGCGTTCGAGGTTTTCAATGCGTGAATCTTGTCTGCGTCAGCGGGAAATTCCTCGTGCAGTTCATGCGGTGTGTGCGACATCCGGTACTCCGTTCTTGATCTCTGGCCCGATGTTATCGCGTGGCCCCCGGACCGCTTTGACCTCGGTCAAACGACGGGCGGTGCAGCGGGATGCGTTCAGAACAATTGGGGTCGGGTTCGGCGCACAAGACGCGAATGGGGGCGAAAGCGGCGGCAAC
>JAUIDM010000231.1 GCA_030428915.1 Alphaproteobacteria bacterium
GTGGAACTGCCCTTCATCACCATCCCGGAACCTCCGGCCACAGGTGCGGAGACGATCTATGGCCGTCTGCGGGCACTGGTGGTCGATGACATCGCCACTAGCCGGAAAGTCGTGGCACAGATGCTGCGATCGCTCAGGATCGAGGCAATAGAGGCGGACGGGGGGAGCGATGCGCTCGAATGGCTGAAGGCCGAAGCTTTCGACCTCGTGCTCTTGGACATGAATATGCCAGACTTGGACGGTGAGGCGACGTTCCGCGAAATTCGCGGGTCTGGTAGGGACTGGTCGGATATCCCGGTCATCGCCCTGTCTGACGATGCTGTGACCTATCAGCGGGATCACTATATCGGGCTAGGCCTCAACGGGTACGTGACTAAGCCCGTCGACAAACGCCTGCTCTGGGCTGAGATCCTGACTGCAGCGCCCCCGCCGCCGCCGCTTTAACGCGGTGCAGGTTTATTTTGGTGTCGTAACTGTCAGCATTCGAACGAAAAAGATCGATCTCTGAATCAATGAAAACCGAGAACGCGAGAATAGACAGAACGGGCCAGACAATTCCCGGCCCGTTCGCATTGTTCGTCGCCCGGGTCAGTTCGGATTATCCATCCGCGCCTTGATGTTCACCCGACCTTTAGAGGGTAGCGCCCAGTTCAAGGTCACCTGCTGCTTGGCCGCGCCTTGTTCGACCTCGACATAGGGCATGTCGGTCCGTCGTTCGTTCTGCGGGCCGGTGATCATGCCCTCGGCCACAACGGTGTCTACATTCCGCGCCCATCCGCCGAACGGAAGGTAGGGCCCAGGATCGACCGTCCAGACCGTAGCCTCAGTCACCTGATCGTGCTGCAGCAGAACTGGATTTGCAATCACCTCGCTGACATTCGTGAACGTATTCTCACCGACCCAGATATTGCGCATCGAGAAATTGACAAGCGTCGCAAAGGTCGTGTCGACCTTCTCTACACGGTCCACCGGGCCATTCAGCGACCGGAAGACATTACCCGAAAGATTGAACCCGCGGATGTAGTGACCCGAACCATATGGCTTGATCACGATCCAGCTGAACCACGGCGCGACGTCGTTGACCGTGAAGGTGTTGCCGGTGATCGTAAGCCCGCCGAACGAGAATTGGTTGGCGAAATCCGGGTCGGATTCGTACTCGTTGGTCCATTCGATGAACGAGTTGTCCACGTAGTTGCCGTTGATTGTCGATTTTACATCGGTTCCGGCAACAACAAGCCCCGCAACGCGCAGACCTGCTGTTTCCTGATCGCCTTGAAACCAGTGGTTGCCAGCAATCAGGTTGCCATTCCCGCCGAGCACGGCAAAATGACGAAAGTGTACCGCCCGGTTGTCGCGGATCTTCACATCATTCGCATTTGTATTGATCGCAATGGACATTCGGTCCTGCGACCGCAGCGGACTTTCGTTCGACACGAATTGACAACGATCGATCAGCATACCCTGGCATCCCAGACCGATCGAGGTGATCCCCCGGTCCTTTGGCTTCAGAATGTGACTGTCGCGTAACTGAAAGATCGACCCGGAGGGCGCCAGAAGAATGCCGCTCGCCTCGCCTCCACACTCGATCTGCACATCGTCCAGGATCATGTTCGACAACGAGGCGAAACCAGAGAAATCGAGCACGTATTGAAAGCGCCTGAACGTGTAGACCTGTGTCCCTGCCGCAGCGTAAAGCGGCTTGCTCAGTGTCAGCGTTCCGGCGCCGACATTGACCGAGGTGACATACACTTCGCGGCCTACGCCGACGCCTTCGACAAGCGCACCAACCGGGACATTGACGATGTTGGCAACAGCCGTCAGCAGCATGTCGTTGCCGGTCGAATAGCTTGCCTGCGACGAGACGCTCACCGTATCCCAGGCGGACCCAGCTATGACGTTGAACTGCCCGTTGCGGATGGTGCGACGTGAAGAATAGGTGGTCTTGTTGTCAACTGCTGCCTGCATGTCGACAGGCGCCGTGATCTCGATCCGCCGTCCGCACAGATCCAGCGTATCGTGGTCGGCAAAGTTCACGAGCGCCTGATAGGCTTTCTTGAACCCCGTTTCCTCGTCGCCGAAGGCATCAGCATAAGTTGGCAGATCGAAACTGCGCGTCATCGCGATCCGCCGGTTGACCGGCATGGTCAACGTGCCCTCGAACCTGGCCGGGGCCTCCAGTGTCACATCGGCGTCCAGGAAATACGTTCCCGCCGAAAACAGCAGCGTCCGTCCGGCCGCCGCCGCTGCAGCATCGGCGGCCTCGACCGCGACGGAGTCGTCGGTGATGCCATCGCCCATCGCGCCGTAGTCGCGCACATCCACCCAATCCATCATCGTGCGCAGGAAGGCAGAGGTGATATCCTCGATCTCGATATCGTCGATGCGGACAACACCGCCATTGGCTCCGGTCAGATCGATGCCGAAATGTCCGTAGAGCGCCGACGTGCCCCATGACATGTCAACGCCGGTGCGGACGCCCGTGCCGACAAAGGCCTCGATCACTTCGACCTTGCCGTAGGTCGTCAGCGCGACGCTCTTGCCAACCTCGATGACACCGGGCACATGGGCTCCACCAGCCCCGCCGGCCCAGGCCGCGATACGGACCGAGGGAAGGTTGCCGCTCATCGCCTTTACTCTTGCGCGAATGCGCAGGTAGCATCCCGGCAGCAAGGGCGTCTCGCCGGAATATCTTAGCTTTGTGACCGTCGTGTTTTTCTGCAATTCCAGGCACGAGCTGAAATCCTGATCCGCCACGACAAGCGCGGCATTAGCCGCGCCTTCATAGGTCGGTGATCCCGGCGTTCCGTCGCCGCTCGACCACACATCCAACCCGTTCTCAAAGGCAGGCGGCATGAAGACCAGCCCGTCGGTAATCGCCTTGTTCATCGCGCAGAACCCCTTGTCATTGTCCACCCCCGTCCAGCGGCACCCGCGTTGTGGGCACCCGGACAGGCGCGAACCGGCCCGAGGAACGAGCCCTCGCAAACACTGCTCAATGTGGGTAATCAGCGGGCCACACCGGGCCCTCGGCGGATAGCTCTACCGGAAAAGACTTGGGGATATCTTAGACCAGCGTGCGCTTGATGTCAGACGCCGACATCCTCAGGCGGTACAGGATAGACACCGTTGATGCGCCAGCCGTCGGGCCCGGCGATCATCTCATAGTTAAAAAGATGGAACTGCCCCTCGGCATCCCGAAACCCCATGCGCTGCAACAGGCGCCCATTTTCCTCGTGCAGGTCGAGATACCGCACCGCTTCGGGGCGCCAGATCATCGGATAGCCGGACGCGACCATGCGCCCAAACGTCTCCGGGTCCCGGAACATGCGCTGGATCATGGGCGAGGCAAAGTCGAACGCCCTTGTCAAATCGTCGGCTGCGAAGGCAGCTATCTGATCGCCGATGACGGAACGGATATCGCTGCCGTCATCGGCCATGGCGGACGAACCAATGAGAACCATCAGACTGAGACCTGCAATGGCATTACGCATAGGCGCCCCCACCCTTAAGGGCACCACCGTAGCACGATCCGGCTCACGCCCCAAATCAGACTTCCGTCAAATCCCCATGCACTGCCCGCTCGATCAGTGCCACGGTTTCATCGATGCCGTAAAGCGCGATGAACCCTCCGAAACGCGGGCCTTGGGACGCACCGAGCAGCACCTCGTAAAGAGCCGTGAACCAGTCGCGCAAAGGCTCGAAGCCGTGCTCCTTGCCCACGGCGAAGACCATTGATTGCAACGCCTCGGCATCCAGCCCGCCATCCCAGACCTTCAGCCGCACCACCAGATCCTCCATCGCCGCGCGCTCCTTGTCAGATGGCGCGCGGAACACCCGCGTCGGCGCGACATGGTCGTTAAAGTAACGAACGGCGAATTCCGCCGCCTGGTCAAGCTGCGGATTGGTCTGTGGCGAAGCATCAGGGGCGTACTTACGGATGAAGCCCCAGAGGCCGTCCTTGTCTTTCGCACCCGCCACGCTCGCCAGGTTCAGAAGCATCGCAAAGGATACGACCATATCCGATGCCGGCGGCTTACCTCCATGGATATGCCAAACCGGATTGGCCAGACGCTGGGCATCATCCTGATCCAGAAAGGCACGCAGCTGCTGGTGATATTCATCCACCGCCTTCGGAATCACATCCCACCACAGGCGCTTGGCGGTCTTGGGCTTTTGATACATGAAATAACCGAGAGACTCCGTCGCGGCATAGCTCAGCCACTCGTCGATGGTCAGACCATTGCCCTTCGATTTGGAGATCTTCTGCCCCTGTTCATCGAGGAAGAGCTCATAAGTGAAATGTTCGGGCTTCTCGCCACCCAAGACCTCGCAAATGCCGTCGTAGATCGGCGTATTCGTCGAATGATCTTTACCATACATCTCGAAATCGACGCCCAGCGCGGCCCAGCGCGCGCCGAAATCGGGCTTCCACTGCAATTTCACGTTGCCGCCCGTGACCGGCAGCGTCCATTCGCGGCGCTCTTCGTCATCGAACGTGACCGTATGGTTCACCTTGTCGACATGCTTGATCGGAACATAGAGAACACGACCCGTCTCAGGGTGAATAGGCAGGAAACAGGAATAGGTCTGCTGCCGCTCCTCGCGCAAGCTGGCCAGCATGATCTCCATGATCTTCTCATAGCGTTCGGCAGCAAGACGCAGCGTATCGTCGAAGGCGCCCGACTTGTAGAACTCCGTCGCCGAATAGAACTCGTAGTCGAACCCGAACGTGTCCAGGAACCGCCGCAGCATCGCGTTATTGTGGTGGCCAAAGCTTTCATATTCCCCGAACGGGTCAGGAACGCTCGTCAGCGGCTTTTGTATGTTGGCTTTCAGGAGATCCTGCTGCGGCACGTTCTCCGGCACCTTCCGCATCCCGTCCAGATCGTCCGAAAAACAGAAAAGCCGCGTCGGGATGTCCGAGATGATCTCGAACGCCCGACGGATCATCGTCGTGCGCTGGACCTCGCCGAAGGTCCCGATATGCGGCAGGCCCGAGGGGCCATAGCCGGTTTCGAACAGCACATAACCTTTCTCCGGGTCCTTCTTCTCATAGCGTTTCAGCACGCGGCGCGCTTCCTCGAAAGGCCAGGCTTTGGAGTTGATCGCGGCGTCGCGCAGAGAAGACATGACAGTATTTCCCGAAAGAACGGCACCCCGTGTGCCACAGGATTGGTCTCCTATTGAACGGGGGGCAGAACGTCAATAATTTGCCCTGCAAAGCCCGAGAGGACAACGACATTGACCCATACTCTTCCCGCATTCACTCCCCAGGACGCGCTTGTCGCGATCATGGTCACAGTCTCGGTCTCCGACGAGACGATCCGGACGTCGGAACTGGTCGCAATCGAACGTCAGGTCAATCACCTGCCGATCTTCGCCGATTACGACATCGACAACGTGAAGGAGGTGGCCCAGACCGTCTACAGGTTGATGGACGAGGATGACGGCCTGGACACGCTCTTTGTGATGGTGCGTGACGCACTGCCCGAGCGGCTGTGGGAAACCGCCTATGCCTTGGCCTGCGACGTCGCTGCCGCCGACGGCACGATCCGGCAGGGAGAGCTTCGCCTGCTTGAGGAGATCCGCCACGAACTGACCATCGACCGCCTCCATGCCGCTGCCATTGAACGGGGGGCAAGGGCGCGGCACCTCACGCTCTGAGCCATCTGGACCCAAAACGTGGCGGTGTCTAACACTCTGTACAAAAACAAAAAAAGGGCGGCTATCGCCGCCGCCCTTTAGACAGAAGTTCTTACGGATCAGAGACCGAGGGCCTGCTTCAGCGCCTGAAGATCGGCCACCAGCTTGTTGGCGGCATCCTTGCTCTCTGCCGGCGCCTCGCCCGCCTCCGACGTTGCATCTGCGATCAGAGCGTCCAGATCGGCCGCCGTCACCTCACTCTTCGGCATCGCGCGCTCCGCGAGGACCGAGGCACCTGCAGCCGAAATCTCGGCGAAACCGCCAGTCACGGCATAGTCGTTCGTGCCCTCGGCAGAGATCACAGTCAGGATACCGGGACGCAGCGTGGTGATCAGCGGCGAATGGTCCGGCATCGCGGTCAGGTCGCCATCAGCGCCCGGAATGCGGACCTCGCGCGCCTGAACGGAGGCTAGCCGCCGCTCAGGGGACACAAGGTCGAACTGCATCGTATCGGCCATCTCGCCCCCTTACGCCGCTTCCGCGGCCAGACGCTGCGCCTTGGCTTTCACTTCCTCGATGTCACCGACCATGTAGAAGGCGGCTTCGGGCAGGTGGTCGTACTCACCTGCAACCACGGCCTTGAAGGACGCGATGGTCTTGTCGAGCGGCACCTGAACGCCGTCCGACCCGGTGAAGACCTTGGCAACGTCGAAGGGCTGGCTGAGGAAACGCTGGATCTTCCGGGCGCGGGCCACGGTCAGCTTGTCCTCTTCGCTGAGTTCGTCCATGCCGAGGATGGCGATGATGTCCTGCAGCGACTTGTAGCGCTGGAGGATACCCTGAACATCGCGGGCCACCTGATAGTGCTCTTCGCCGACAACGGCCGGGTCGAGGATCCGGCTGGTGGAGTCCAGCGGGTCAACGGCCGGGTAGATGCCGAGTTCGGAGATTGCACGCGACAGAACCGTGGTCGCGTCGAGGTGCGCGAACGAGGTCGCGGGGGCCGGGTCGGTAAGGTCGTCGGCCGGAACGTAGATGGCCTGAACCGAGGTGATCGAGCCCGCCTTGGTTGACGTGATGCGTTCCTGCATCGCGCCCATGTCGGTCGCCAGCGTCGGCTGGTAGCCCACGGCCGAAGGAATACGGCCGAGAAGCGCCGACACTTCCGAACCCGCCTGCGTGAAGCGGAAGATGTTGTCGACGAAGAAGAGAACGTCGGTGCCCGACTGGTCGCGGAACTGCTCGGCCAGCGTCAGGCCGGACAGGGCGACGCGCATACGCGCTCCCGGGGGCTCGTTCATCTGGCCGTAGACAAGGGCCACTTTCGACTTTTCCAGATCGTCCGGAACGATAACGCCGGATTCGATCATCTCGTGGTAAAGGTCGTTGCCCTCACGGGTCCGTTCGCCAACACCGGCGAAGACCGAGAAGCCCGAGTGCACCTTGGCGATG
>JAUIDM010000232.1 GCA_030428915.1 Alphaproteobacteria bacterium
GTCAATGTCCCTCGCCCTCGTGAACGAGGGCAGGGCCCGCGCCGAAGCCGCGCTGTTGGGCGAGACGATGCAGGCAGCCTCCACCGAGTTGCGATTGATCCAGACAGCGCGCGGCGCGGCAGACACGCTGGCACGGACCATCGTGCCATTTGTCGACGATGATGCCGCCTGTTCGCGGATCATGGCCCGCACCGCAGCGGAAAATCCGCATTATTCACTGGTTGCCTATATACCGCGATCCGGGCTGATGCGCTGCTCGTCAACAGGGTCAAGGTTCGACTTCTCCCGCAGTCCGCTTTTTGCCTCTGTCATGCGCGAAGATCACTCCGGATTTGTCGTCAACCGCGCGGGCCCCGTCTCTGGCGATTCCGTGCTGGGGATATCCCGGCCCGTTCTCGATCCGTCGGGCGCTGTGATCGGGATCGTCTCCGTATCCCTGCCGCATGCGGAAATGACCGAACCCGATGCCGAGGGCGGTCGCGCTGAAGACATTGATCTGTTCACATTTGACCGCGAGGGCGAGATCCTGACCGCGTCGACGGGGCTTGACGATCTCGGTGCGCTTCCTTCGGACCGGGCGGTGGCCGCGTTGACCAGTGTCGAACCTCTCGCCTTCACCGCGATGTCGACGGCAGGTGACGAAAGGTCCTACTCCATCGTGCCGCTGGTCCCGGGCGAACTTTACGCGCTCGGCACCCGGGAAGCGGAAAGTTCCGCCTTTCTCGGCCGCGCTTTCGTCTCCACCCCGATCCTGCTGCCGGGGCTCATGTGGCTGGCAAGCCTGATCGCCGCCTGGCTGGCGGTCGAACGCCTGGTGACCCGCAATATCCGCAAGTTGTCGCGGTCGATCAAGGCATTCGCTGGCGGAAGCCGGGTGGTCGGCGATGTCGAGGTCGGCCGGGCCCCGGTCGAGATCCGTGACATGGCCGAAGCCTATGCGATCATGACGGAAAGCATCATGCGGGACGAGGCGGAGCTCGAAAACACGATTCACCAGAAAGAGGTTCTGCTGCGCGAAGTACATCATCGCGTGAAGAACAACCTCCAGCTCATCGCTTCGATCATGAATATGCAGGTGCGGCGCGTGAAGTCCCATGAAGCGCGGCAGATGCTGTCCGAACTCCGCGACCGCGTGATGAGCCTTGCGACGATCCACCGGGAATTGTTCGAAACGGCCGGAAGGGCGGACATCCATTCCGACGAGCTTCTGACCAGCATCGTGCGGCAGGTAACCGGCACAGGGCTGGCCCCCGGCCGTCGCGTCGACACAACGACCGATTTCGCGGATATCCGGATGACCCCCGACCAGGCGGTGCCGCTGGGCCTGCTGGTTGCCGAGGCGGTGACCAGCGCGATGAAACATGGCAAGGACATCGAAGGGAAAGGGGTCCGGGTCGACGTTCAACTTCACCGCCGCCAAGAAGATGAAGCGGTTTTGAAAGTGTCAAATTCCAGCCCCGTGTCCGAAAAAATGACGGAACTGCATACCGGACTTGGGACGCAGCTCGTCGCGGCATTTGCGATGCAGCTTGGCGGCAGGGTAGAAAGGGAGCAGCGCGACGGTACGTACAGCCTCAGGGTCGTGTTCCGCATCAATCCTCTGTCAGCCGCGGAATCGCGACGCGAAGGCCAGTACGTCGCCTAGGATGGAACCGATCCGGCGACCACACGTTCTCGATTTGTGTAAACCGGCGAGAGGGCGATGGCGGCGCGGATAGGAACCCCGGGCAAGGTAAAAAGGGTGGACGTGCTCTTGACCGCGCAAGAGGCGTTTCCGGTGCTGGAACGCGCGTTTCTCGGTGCCCGAACCGAAATCTGGGCCAGTTTCCGTGTCTTCGATCTTTCGACAAAACTGCGTAGCGCCGAGGCGCGGCGGGTCGGCGAATGCTGGTTCGACCTGATCGTCCACACTCTGAGGCGCGGCATCCGGATCCACATGGCCATTGCCGATTTCGATCCCGTCGCCTGGGCCGAGGGGCACCGTGGGGCCTGGCGCAGTGTGCGCATGTTCGTGGCCGCCGCCGAGATTGCCGGTCCTTCCGCGAAGCTGCACGTGATCCCTGCGTTGCATCCGGCAAGGACGGGATTGCTGCCTAGGCTGATGTTCTGGCCGGCCATCATCAAGAAGCTGACCGCGTCTGCCCGACGGTTGAACGATCTGACCGAAGACGAACGGCGGGCCGCGATGCGCGAGTTGCCCGGGCTCAGGCGATGGCTGACCCGCCGCAGGGATGGCCGCTACCGGCCGCGATACCTTTCGCTGCCGCCGCTTTGCCCCGCGACCCATCACCAGAAACTCGCTGTGTTCGACCGACATCGCGTATACATCGGCGGGCTTGACCTGGATGACCGTCGCTTCGACACCCCGAACCATGACCGGCAAAGCGAAGAGACCTGGCACGATGTGCAACTGATGATGGAAGGCGCCATTGCGAAAGAGGCGCAAACCCATCTGGAAACGTTTGCCGATGTCGCGGCCGGACGCCTCGATCCGGCCCCGCAACAACAACTCCTGCGAACGATCTCTCGCCGCCGGACGGGGATCGGAGCCCATTTCGGGCCCGAGACGGTCGCGCACGAGATACTGGCGGCCCACGAGATGCTGGCACGGCGCGCAGAACGGCTGATCTATCTGGAGACGCAATATTTTCGCGACCGGCGGCTCGCGCGTCTTCTGGCCGAGGTTGGGCGCAGCCGACCGGAACTTGGTATGATCCTGATCCTTCCTGGCGCGCCTGACGATGTGGCCTTCGAGGGCAATTCCGGGCTTGATGCCCGGTTCGGCGAATTCCTTCAGGCGCAGTCGCTGCGCATCCTTGCGCGCGGCTTCCACGACCGGCTTTTTGTTGGCGGCGCCGCCCAACCGCGCCGGGCGGGTACCCAGATCGGCAATGGCCGCGACCGGCTCGAAGGCGCGCCCATCATCTACATCCATGCCAAAGTATCCGTCTTCGACGAAAGTTCCGCCGTGATTTCCTCGGCCAACCTGAATGGCCGCAGCCTTAAATGGGACACCGAGGCCGGGGTTGTGCTGGAGGACGCACAGGATGTCGGTTCGCTGCGCCGAAAGGTCATGGCGCATTGGCTGCCCGAAGATGCGGGGCCCGGCTTTTTTGCCGCAGAGGTCCGGACAGTTGCGGCCTGGCGGGACCTGGCGTTGACCAATGCCCGCACCGCACCCGAGGCGCGCCGGGGATTTCTGCTGCCCTACGATCTCAAGGCGGCAGAACGTTTCGGTCAGCCTATGCCGGTCGTGCCGGACGAAATGGTCTGAGCGTCAGCCGGGCACCCGGCCCAGATCCTTGTACAGCACCAACGCCCAGAGCAGGAGCGGGATGGCGACGATCCCGCCGATAGGGCCCCAGAGCCAGATTCCGAAGACAAGCGCAAGGAAGACGAGCAAGGGATTGATGGCCATGTTGCGGCCGACAAGGCCGGGTGTCACGAATTGCGCCTCCAGCGCGTTCAGGATCAGGAACGACGCGGCAGGTGCCATCGCAAGCCAGCCGTCGAACACGGCCACGCCCGCAAAAAGAAGCGCGACGAGGAAAATCGCCGGGCCGAGATAGACGACGAAATTCAGCAGGAACCCGACAACGCCCCAAAGGATCGCGTCGGGCATGCCAAGCACCTGAAGCGCGGCGGCAATGGCAAGGCCGAGCCCGGCATTGATCATGGTGATCGTCACGAAGTAACGCGAAACCTCACGTTCGGCGTGACGCAGTTTGCGTGCCAGGTGGACGCGCTCACCACGGCTGGGCATGAGGTCGGCCGCCCAGTCGTAGATCTCTCTGCGGGTCATCAGGAAAAAGAACAGCGCGCCGCCAAAGATCAGGATCTGCGAAACCACGAGCGGAGCAGCGAGGACCGCATCGGTGACCGTGGGCAGTTCAACACCTTCGCCCTCGACCACGACCGCCCCCTCCGTCGATGCATTGGCTTCGGGCGCGATGGCCTCGCCAACCCCGTCGGTGACATCGGACAGGCCACGCAGCAGCCCGCGCACCATGCGGATTGTTTCCTGCATGTCCGACCAGACCTTCGGCGCCTGATCGACAAGCTGGGAAATCACCGGGTGGAAGATCAGCGCAAATCCGGCCATGACGAGAAGCGTCGCAACAAGGCCGAGAAGCGCACCGACGATGCTGGAATAGCCCCGCGCCTCCCAGAAGTCCGAAAGGGGCGAGAGAACGACGCCAGCAACCAGCGCAAGCGCAAGCGGCGCAAAGATCCCTTCCAGCGCGTCGAGCGCGGCAAAGGTCGCGATCATGCCGATGATCACGATGGAAATCTTTGTCAGCCGGTCAAGATTTTCCACTGAAGCCCCCTCCGCGCCGTTCACCAACGCCAATCCGTGCGATCTGGTTCCACAACGCAGCGACACACGCCGACGCGTCTACGCAAGTGGCCGAACCCTGACTTTCTGACGACGCGCCCGTCTTTGTCGGGAACCGAACATGGCGCCACGCGTTCGATCTTTATCAACACTCACCGCCAACAGAAGGAGCACGAGATGAACTGGGAACAAGTCAAGGGCAACTGGAATCAACTCAAAGGCAAGGCGCAGGCCAAGTGGGGCGACATCACCGACGACGAATGGCATCAAGCCGAAGGTCGCCGCGAAGAGCTCGTCGGTCTGGTTCAGGAAAAGTACGGCCACGCCAAAGAAGCGGCCGAGCGCGAAGTCGATGAGTGGATGAACAACGTCTGACGGTACGTCGCCCCAGCGCCACACTGGCGCTCTTCAACGATATCCCGCCGCGCAGGCATCGGATGGGCAGCCAGCACTCCCGTCCATGCTGCAACGGAACAGTGCGGCGCGAAGGATGGCCAGCTTTCCCCTAGCTGGCCATCCGCCGTTTTCGGCCTTTCCCGTTCATGTCAGACCTGCACTTCGCCCCGGGTGTTCCCGTGTACCGGCTCAGCGGCAGGCAGGCTATGGGAAGGAGTATCGCCTGCACGGCGAACAGCCTGATCTGCCCGCAACGGAAGCGAACCGCACCTGTCGCCCGGGTCTGTCTGTCAGTCTGCGTGGCGCTTTCCGGCTGGCCCGCCGCTGCGATCGGTCGGTTTGGCGGCCTCCTTGCCGGCACGCTCCTTGGCTGCCTGCACGGTATCGGCAACAGCATCGGACACCGCGGCCGCTGCCTCACGACTTGACTTGCTGACGTCATCCGAAACCCTTTGGGCAGCATCACGGGCGCGGTCTGTCACCTCGTCCGCCACCCCCGACGCGACACGGCCGAGCCGGGCACGTTCCTGGCGCAACAGGCGATTGGCCTCTTCCATCAGCCGATCGCTTTCGGCGCCGAATGCACGGTTTTCTACCTGCGTGCGTGGCAAAGCGGCAGCAAAGGCCGCGCCGACGGCGAGCGCCAACACGCCCGCGACCAGCGGGTGATCCTCGATCAGGCGACCGGCCTCGCGTGCGCCACTCTTCGCCAGACCTTCTGCACGGATTTTAGCAGCATAGGCCCGCTCGCGGGCCGCGACGATACGGTCGCGTGCGCTGTCCGAGACATCGTCCAGCCCCTTGCGGAAGCCGCTTTTCATGTCTTCGGCAAAACCGCTCAGCACATCTGCACGCTCGGCGGCAAAGTCGCGCGCCTTGCCAAGCCCTTCCGAAATACCGTTTCGCACCGAACTTGCATGGCCACGGGCCTCGGCCTCCAACGCATGCAGCCTCCGGGTCGCACGGTCGCGCAATCCGTCGATTTCCTCCAACCAATCACTTGCCCCCGCCACGTCGGCTGCGGAGAGCGAATCCACCATCGTCGACGCGGAGTCAGGCCACGGCATCCGTCCGCCATGATCATCGCTTGACCGGCGCTTCGGGCTTTGCGCCCGTTCCTCGTCCGAATGGCGGTTTCCGAAAACAAGCCACGCAATGCCCGCGCCGGTCAGCGCCAACGCCAGCGGATTGGCGCGGACGGCCTTGTCGACGGTGCGGCCATAGGCGGCGGCATTCGTCTTCACCAGGCCCAGCGCTTCCTGCGCAAGATGTTCGACCGAGATCCGCTCCTGCAACACGCCGATAGTGGAGGCGAGCGCATGGCGGTCGCGTTCGATTGCGGCTTCGATTGCGTCGGTGTCACTCCGATTTGTCATTGGTTACGATCTCCTTGAAAGA
Organism: Alphaproteobacteria bacterium; assembly: GCA_030428915.1. Classification (GTDB taxonomy): domain Bacteria; phylum Pseudomonadota; class Alphaproteobacteria; order Rhodobacterales; family Rhodobacteraceae; genus Albidovulum. Next base: position 6,131 of record JAUIDM010000232.1, read on the forward strand.
GTGGGCATCGCGCCGCACGTTCTGCATTGTCTGATGCGGCGCGAGGTTCGATAGCTTGATCGCGCTGGCACCCTTCAGCCCAAGGCCTATCGCGACAAGTGCAAGGGTGGTGCCGACGCCAAACGCCGCCCAGCCGGGCGTCACGCCGAGTTCGGCGACCGCGGCGACAAGGGCAGCGGTGAGCAGGTTGAGCGCGCAGATCGCGACCACAATCGCCGCGACGATCAGGCCGATGCCGATACCCGCCGCGTGGATGTTCGCCTTCAACTCGGCGCGGGCCAGTGCAATTTCGCCCCGCAAGAGGCCCGAGAGATGGCGCAACAGGTCCGACAGCAGGGCGCTGGTCGGTCGGGACTGGGGATCAGCTCTCACGATGGCACCTCTGGATGGGATCGCGCCGCGATGTTCGTCGCCTCGTGCCCTACGTCCACGGTCGCATCGCCCTCGTGCCGCGGCAGTTCGGAGGCACGGGCGAACCGCGCCAGCGCGAAACCGGCAATCGCCGCGCCAGCGACAAATGCGCCCGGATTGCGACGGGCGAAGGCCTCGGTCTGTTCGACGATGGAGGACAGGCTCCGGCCCCGAAGCCCTTCCGAGACGTCCGAGACTCCGCTGGCGACCGTATCGAGCAGCCGGCCTTGGAAACTGTCTGCGCCACGCGATCCGGCTGCGCCACGCAGGTTGCGTGCCAAACGTTGCCCCTGATCGGCGACCATGTCCTTTCCGGCTTCGGCCGTCGTTTCCACCTCTTCGCGCGCGGTTTTCTTCGCCTCCGATGCGGCTTCCGACACTCCACTTTTGACCGCGGCAAGCGCCTCCTGTCCCGCCTTTCTGACGTCCTTGGCAGTGCCGCGGGCGGTTTGCTTGATATCCTTGCCGGTCATCGGGCGACTCCTCATGCGGATTGATTGCGGGTTGGCTTGGACAACGCGATGGACGACGGTTGGTTCCAATGGG
>JAUIDM010000233.1 GCA_030428915.1 Alphaproteobacteria bacterium
CCATTTCCACCTTCTCGAACTGGTGCTGGCGCAGCATGCCCGACGTGTCCTTGCCCGCGCTGCCCGCCTCGGACCGGAAGCACTGGGTATGCGAGGTCATGCGGATCGGCAACGCCGCCTCGTCGACGATATCGCCCGCGACGGTATTGGTCAGCGTCACCTCCGAGGTCGGGATCAGCCACCAGCCATTGGTGGTCTGATAGCTGTCCTCTGCGAATTTCGGCAACTGGTTGGTGCCGTACATCGCCTCGTCCTTCACCAGAACCGGGGTCATCGTCTCGGTCAGGCCATGTTCCGTCGTGTGCAGGTCGAGCATGAACTGCGCGAGCGCCCTGTGGATGCGGGCGACGCCGCCGCGCAGAAGGACGAAGCGGCTGCCCGAAAGTTTCACCGCCGTCTCGAAATCCATCCCCGGCTTCACGCCCGCAATCTCGAAATGCTCGACCGGTTTGAAATCGAAGCTGCGTGGCGTGCCCCAGCGGCGAATCTCGACGTTGTCGTTCTCATCCGCGCCTTCCGGCACATCGTCATGCGGCAGGTTAGGAATGCCCATGAGTATGTCCTGAAGACGCTGATCCTCGTCCTTCGCAATTGCAGCCATCTCGGCGATTTGTGTTTTGCGTTTGGCGATACCCTCGCGGATAGATTCAAATGCAGTTTCGTCGCCCGCAGCTTTTGCTGCTCCCGCCTGTTTACTCAGCCCATTTAGTTCAGCTTGAGCTTGCTCAGACAGTCGGATGGCTGATCTGCGCGCCTCATCGATGGCAAGGATCTCCGAGGACAGGCTCGACAGCCCCCGCCGTGCCAGAAGGGCATCGAAGCGTTCAGGATTCTCGCGGATCGCGCGGATGTCGTGCATGTCTGTTGTCCTTCGGATGGTAGCGCCGTTCGGCACGCTCCATATGCCCGAACTCTTTGGCCATTTGAACCGTCAATTCGTTATCGGCTCGGGGAATGGTCCCGGCTCCTTGCAAAGCCCCATTCGCGACTATAGGTTCCCGGGCGACAAAAGCGGGCGATGAAGCGCCCCATCACGCAAGAGGACGCTTTCCATGCTGATCACACCCGCCTATGCCCAGGCCGCCGGTGGCGGTGGCGCTGCCGGTTTCGCGCAGTTCCTGCCGCTCATCCTCATCTTTGCGATCATGTATTTCCTGCTGATCCGTCCGCAGCAGAAAAAGATGAAGGAACACAAGGCGATGGTCGAGGCTTTGCGCCGCGGCGATCAGGTGATCACGCAAGGCGGCATCATCGGCAAGGTCGTCAAGGTCAAGGAAGACGGCGAGCTTGAGGTCGAGATCGCCGAGGGTGTCAAGGTCCGCGTCGTGCGCGCGACCATTGCGACGGTCCTGTCCAAGACCGAACCGGCCGCGTCGAAGTAAGCGCCCAGAAGCCCGAGCCCCGACATGTTGCACATCCCCCTCTGGAAACGGATCGTCATCTGGGGGCTGTGTGCCCTCGGCCTGCTGACGGCGCTGCCGAATACGTTCTACACCCGCGTCGAGAAGCATAACGACGCCGTAATGGCCGCCGAGCGCGCCGGATTCGAGACCGAGGCGCAGGCGGCCGACCGGGCGCTCTGGCCAGACTGGTTGCCCTCGGGCCTCGTCAATCTCGGCCTTGACCTGAGGGGCGGTGCGCATCTTCTGGCCGAAGTGCAGGTGGAAGACGTCTACAAGGCGCGCATGGACGGGCTCTGGCCGGAAATGCGCCGGGCATTGGCCGATGCGCGGGGCGAGATCGGCGGCATCCGCAGGGCGCCCTCTGACCCGTCGGAGCTGCGCATCCAGATCGAGAAGCCCGAGGCGATGGCAAGGGCGGTCGAGATCGCCAACGGCCTGGCCACGAATGTCGTCAGCCTGACGGGCGTCGGGCAGAAGGATATCGACGTCACGGTCGAGAACAATCAACTCGTAATCCGGCTGAGCGAAGCAGAGCGGGCGGCGACAGACGATAGGACGCTGCGCCAGTCGCTGGAGATCATCCGCCGCCGGGTCGACGAGGTCGGCACCCGCGAACCGACGATCCAGCGCCAGGGGGCCAACCGCATCCTCATCCAGGTGCCGGGCATCGGCTCGGCCACGGAACTGAAGGAACTGATCGGCACCACGGCGCAGCTTACCTTCCACCCGGTCGTGGGGCGGGGCACCGACGGCAGTGCAATCGCCAAGCCCGGTACGGTGATCTTTCCCTCGATCGACGAGGATGAGAACGGCATCTATTACACGCTCGACGAACTGCCCGTCGTGACGGGTGAGGACCTTGTCGATGCGCGGCCCGATTTCGATCAGAACGGCCGACCCGCCGTGTCGTTCCGCTTCAACCCGTCGGGCGCACGCAAGTTCGGCGACTATACGGCGGCCAATGTTGGCCAGTTGTTCGCCATCGTGCTGGATAACGAGGTCATCTCTGCCCCGCGCATCAATCAGCATATCCCGGGCGGCTCGGGCATCATCACCGGGTCGTTCACGGTGGAAAGCTCCACCAATCTCGCGGTCCTGCTGCGGGCGGGCGCGCTTCCCGCCGGAATGACCTTTCTTGAGGAACGCACGATCGGGCCGGAACTCGGGCAGGACAGTATCGATGCCGGCCGGATTGCCGCCATTGTCGGCATCGTTGCGGTCGTGGCCTTCATGATCGCGAGTTACGGATTGTTCGGCGTTTTCGCCACGATCGCACTCGGTCTCAACATTTCGATGTTGTTCGGGTTCCTGTCGGCCATCGGGGCAACTCTGACCCTGCCGGGCATCGCCGGGATCGTGTTGACGGTCGGCATGGCGGTCGACGCCAACGTGCTGGTCTTTGAGCGTATCCGCGAAGAGATGAAGACGGCGAAAGGCCCGGCGCGAGCGATCGAACTGGGCTATGAAAAGGCGATGTCGGCGATCATCGACGCCAACATCACCACCTTCATCACCGCGCTGATCCTCTTTTTCCTCGGCTCTGGCCCGGTCAAGGGCTTTGCCGTCACGCTGGTCGTCGGTCTTGTCACCTCGGTCTTCACCGCGATCTTCGTGACGCGGACGATGGTCGTGATGTGGTTCGAGCGCAAACGGCCGAAAACGGTTACGGTCTAGGGGGCATTCAGAATGGCTTACCGTCTCAAACTCGTCCCCGAAACCACGAACATCGACTTCTTCCGCTGGCAGTGGCTGACCTTCTGGGGCTCCGTGGTGCTGGTCATTGCGTCGATCATCCTCAGCGCTGTGATCGGGCTCAACTTCGGCATCGACTTCAAGGGCGGAACGACGATCCGGACCGAATCGACCACGGCTATCGACGTCGGAACCTATCGCGACGCCGTGGCGCCGCTGGGCCTCGGTGATGTGTCGATCACCCAGGTCTATGATCCGACCTTCCGCGAGGATCAGCATGTCGCCATGCTGCGTATTCAGGCGCAGGAAGGCGCCGAGGCCGTCACGCCGGAAGTGATCGGGAGCATCGAGGCCGCGCTGCAGGCCGTCGACCCGTCGATAACCTTTCCTTCGGTCGAATCCGTCGGTCCAAAGGTTTCGGGCGAATTGATCAAGACTGCCATCCTGTCGGTGCTGGCCGGGGTGGCCGCGATCTGTTTCTATATCTGGCTCCGCTTCGAATGGCAGTTCTCGGTGGGGGCCGTGGTGGCACTGATCCACGACATCGCGCTGACGATCGGCATCTTCTCGCTCTTCCAGATAAAGTTTGACCTGACCATCATTGCGGCGCTGCTGACGATCCTCGGCTATTCGATCAACGACACCGTCGTCGTCTTCGACCGGCTCAGGGAAAACCTTATCAAATACAAGCAGACGCCGTTGCGTGATCTCTGCAACCTCTCGGTCAACGAAACGCTCAGCCGCACCGTCATGACGTCGGGCACGACGTTGATGGCTCTGATCGCGCTTCTGGTCTTTGGCGGCGACGTGATCCGCGGCTTTGTCTTCGCGATGACCTGGGGTGTGATCGTGGGCACCTACAGCTCGGTCTATGTCGCCAAGAACGTGGTCCTGATGCTGGGCGTGAAGCGCGACTGGGGCAAGAAGGATGACGGTCCGGCGGGCACCCAGTTCGCCACGGGCAAATGATCCAGCTGACCGATATCGCGTTTGACGGGCTGACCCCGATAGACGGCTACGGGCCCGGCTTTTTCCGCGTGGGTGGCAAGGTGCTGCACGGGGCGGTCCTGATCACCGCCACCTCGGCGCGGGGCTGGGGCGGGTATGAGGACACCGCCCCCCTTCTGGCGCTGGCGGGCGAGATCGACGTGCTCTTCCTTGGCACCGGCAAGACCATCGCCCATCCGCCGCCCGCGCTGAGGACCGCGCTGGAGGAAGCCGGGATCGGGGTCGAGCCGATGGCGACCGATGCGGCCGCGCGCACCTATAACGTGCTTCTGTCCGAGGGGCGGCGGATCGCCGCGGCGCTCCTGCCGGTCGAATAGACGCTTTGCCTTGGGTGAAGGATCGGCTACCCCGATTGCCATGATGCTTTCTGTCCGGGACCTTGCCATCTCGCGTGGCGGTATCACCATCCTCGAGGCCGTCTCTCTGACGCTCGGGGCCGGTGAGGCGCTTGTGTTGCGCGGCCCGAACGGGATCGGCAAGACGACGCTGCTCCGGACCATCGCCGGTCTGCAACCCGCCGTTTCCGGCCAGACCCTTCTGCCGCCGGAAGGCGCCGCCTATTCCGGCCATGCCGACGGTCTCAAGGCGACGCTGACGGTGGCCGAGAATCTGCTGTTCTGGGCGCGCATCTACGGGCAGAGCGACATCACTCCGGCGTTGAGTGCTATGAACCTGGAGACCCTCGCAGACCGTGACGCGCAGAACCTCTCTGCCGGTCAGAAGCGCCGCCTCGGCCTTGGCCGCCTGCTTGTCACCGGACGTCGACTGTGGCTTCTCGACGAACCCACCGTCTCGCTCGATGCGGCTTCGGTCGCGCTTTTCGCGGAAGCCGTCCGCGCCCACCTGAGGGCAGGCGGTGCGGCACTGATGGCCACGCATATCGACCTCGGCCTTGGGGAGGCAAGCCTTCTCGACCTCACGCCCTTCCGCGCGAAAACACCGGCGGCGGGGCAGGGCGGCGGCTTCGACGAGGCCTTCACATGACCTGCGCTTTCATCTTGCACCAAATACCTCGGGGTCCGGGGCAGAGCCCCGGGACTCTCCGCCCGGAAGATTCCCCGCCATGCTAGCACTGCTTCTCCGTGACCTTCGCCTTGCGACCCGGGCGGGCGGGGGCTTCGGCCTTTCGCTTGCCTTCTTCCTGATCGTCACGGTCCTTGTCCCGTTCGGCGTCGGGCCGGACGGCGGGACATTGGCGCGGATCGCGCCCGGTATTCTTTGGGTCGGCGCTCTGCTGGCCTGCCTCCTCTCTCTCGATCGTATCTTCGCGCTCGATCGTGAGGACGGCTCGCTTGATCTTCTCGCCACCGCGCCGATCCCGCTGGAAGGGGTGGTGGCGGTCAAGGGGCTGGCGCATTGGCTGACCACCGGACTGCCGCTGACGCTTGCGGCTCCGGTGCTTGGCGTGCTGCTGAACCTGCCGCAGAGCGGGTTCCTTTGGCTGACGTTCTCGCTCCTGCTCGGCACGCCGGCGCTTTCCGTCATCGGCACGTTTGGCGCGGCGCTTACGGTCGGGTTGAAACGCGGCGGACTGCTTCTCTCGCTCCTCGTGCTGCCGCTTTACATCCCGACACTGATCTTCGGGGCCGAGGCGGCCAAGCGCGGAGCGGAGGGGCTAGCCACCGCCACGCCGCTTCTGATGCTCGCGGGGATCACTGCAGGCGTTGTCGCAATCCTTCCCTTCGCCGCGGCTGCGGCAATCCGCGTCAATCTGCGCTAGCGAAAGGCGTGTTAAGAGAGTTGAGCGCGCCAGCGCAAAGGACTAGTCAGGGCGCCATGTCGATCTGGGAATACGCAAACCCGAAGAAATTCATGCAAACCTCGTCCTGGGCCTTGCCTTGGGTGACGGGGCTTGCCGTCTTGACACTGCTGACGGGCCTTGTCTGGGGCTTCTTCTTCACGCCCGACGATTTCCGTCAGGGCTCCACCGTCAAGATCATCTATATCCATGTGCCTTCCGCGATGATGGCGATCAATTGCTGGGCGATGATGCTGGTCACGTCGCTGGTCTGGCTGATCCGTCGCCACCATGTCTCGGTCCTCGCGGCCAAGGCCGCTGCGCCCATCGGTATCACGATGACCTTGATTGCGCTTTTCACCGGGGCGATTTGGGGGCAGCCGATGTGGGGGACGTGGTGGGCCTGGGACCCGCGGCTGACCTCGTTCCTGATCCTCTTCCTGTTCTATCTCGGCTATATCGCGCTTTGGGAAGCGGTGGAGGACCCGGATACGGCGGCTGACCTCACGTCGGTCCTGTGCCTCGTCGGCTCTGTCTTCGCGCTGCTCAGCCGCTACGCGGTCCTTTTCTGGAACCAGGGCCTGCATCAGGGCGCGTCTCTGTCGCTCGACAAGGAGGAACACGTCTCTGACGTCTATGCCTTCCCGCTCTGGACCACGATGGCGGGTTTCGTCCTGCTCTTCGTCGTGCTCGTTCTGCTGCGCACCCGGACCGAGATCCGCGCGCGGCGTCTGCGCGCACTGGAAGCGCGGGAAAGAATGGCCTGATGGTGGAGCTTGGCAAATATGCGGGCACCGTGCTTGGCGCTTATGGGGTGACCATCGCGCTTCTGCTCGGCCTTGTCTGGATGACGATTCGGCAGGGCGCGAAGATGCGCCGGCGGCTGGAAGAACAGGAACGCAGGATGGGCCGGAATGGCTAAGATCTCCCCCCTCATGCTGCTGCCGCCAGCGATTTTTGCAGGGCTCGCCGTCATGTTCGTTCTGGGCATGAGCCGGGACGATCCGGATGCGCTGCCCTCGGCCCTGAAGGGGCGTCAGGCGCCCGCCGTGGTGGTTGCACCGCTGGGCGATCTGCCGGTCTTCTCCGACGCCGATCTGCGCGACGGCGAAGTCAACCTGGTGAATTTCTGGGCAAGCTGGTGCGCGCCCTGCCGCGCCGAGCATCCCAATCTGGAGCGGTTGAAGACCGAGGGCATCACGATTTACGGCGTGAACTACAAGGACAAGCCCGATGCCGCCC
>JAUIDM010000568.1 GCA_030428915.1 Alphaproteobacteria bacterium
CGGTGTCCGAGGCGGCCTTCGTGGCGCGCACCGTCAGTGTGCCTTCGCCGTTGATCGTACCGGCATAGACTTCGTCGCCCCGTTCCTTTGGGACCAGCGCACTCTCTCCGGTGATCGGCGCCTGATCGACGGCCCCTGCCCCATCGACAACCTCACCATCCAATGGGATGCGGTCTCCGCCGCGCACGATGAAACGTGCGTTGATAGCAACCGCAGAAGCCGGAACGTCCGCTTCCGAGCCGTCATCATTAAGAACTCTTGCCGTCGGCGGCGCGAGGTCGAGCAGAGCTGAAACCGCATTCCTCGCACGCCCGACGCTCCAGCTTTCGAGGTAGAGCGAGAGCGAAAAGAAGAACGCGACTGTCGCCGCCTCGAAAAATTCGCCAAGCCCGATGGCACCGGCCACGGCGACCACCATGAGCAGGTTCATGTCGGGCGACAGCCGCCGAGCGGACGACCATGCCTTGGGTGCCACGAGCCAGACACCGAACAGGATCGCAACCGCGAACAGCCCTGCCTCGACCAGTGGCATCGGCGCTTCGCCGTGACCCGCGAAGAGGCCGAGCGCCCCGCCCATGCCGGTCTCGATGATGTGCCACAGAAATCCCGCGGCCCAGAAGCCTCCACTGAGCGCCGTAAACAGCCGCTGTCTTGCAAGATGGGCCGCCTGGTCGACCGACGCGTTTTCGGCATCCCAGGGCTTGGCGGTCATGCCGGTCCTTGCGACCAGTTCTGCAATTTCGCCGTCCGATACACTCTTGGCGCTGTCGAGAATAGTCATCCGTCCATTGATCACGTCGAACGCGAGATGCTCGGCCCCGCCGATCTTCGGGCCGACCACCTTGTTCAGGATTGCTACCTCCTCGGCGCAATCGAGGCCGGACACCTGAAAACTGCGCCCGCCCGCTGGCGCGGGGGTCGCCGGAACGATGTCGCCGCACGTTCCGGCGCTCCCGCAGCAGCTGCCGCCGCTTGTCTGGGCATCTTCGGCGTGATCGTGGTCGTGACGATGGGTGTCGGGCGGCATGAATGGACCTCTGGATTCGGGTGCTTTACCATGACATAGCCCCTACAGTAGCTAGAGCTTCAAGAGCAAAATACGGTGGTATTTCAGTTTGTTTTATTGCTAGAGGATGCGGCGACCGGCTCCATCACGCCTTGAGGCATGAAAAGCCGATGCAAAGAAAAACAGACACGAAAGGAAGCTTGATGCGGGTTTTGATGCTGAAGCAAAAAATAATTGTTGCAGTGGCGCTGTCTCTTACGGCCGGGTGCGCAATCCAGCCGACTGGACCGGGCGACTCGGCAGACCGGCGGGGCAACGTTCCCGAAGCCGTGATTGCAATGGCTGCCCCGGATCAGGATGTTGCAACCGCGCGCTTGGTGCCCGAGGACGGGTGCTACTGGTACAAACACAGCGGCCCCGTAGAAACAACCTTGCTGCCGCTGCGCACGGCGAACGGCAATCGTATCTGCACCCCTCGCGAAACTTAATTGCGTTTGCCGTCCG
>JAUIDM010000234.1 GCA_030428915.1 Alphaproteobacteria bacterium
CGTCCGTGCGCAGGTCCTGCGCGGCGGAGAGCTGCAGTACTTCGCCTTCGGCTATCGTTGCAGAGGCGTTCGACAGGATGTCGAGCACCCGCAATGAGCCCGTCTCGACCATCAACTGGAACGATCGCGAAAAGAGATAGTCGCCAACGAGGACCGATGACTTGTTGTCCCACAGGAGGTTTGCCGTCGGCCGCCCCCGCCGTTGCGCGCTTTCATCAACCACATCGTCGTGCAGAAGCGTTGCTGTGTGGATGAACTCGACCGTTGCCGCGAGCCGAACATGGTGGTCGCCGGCGTAGCCGAGCATCCGGGCCGCCGCGAGGGTCAGCATCGGGCGTAGCCGCTTGCCGCCCGCTTCGACCAGATGGGCGGTCACCTCGGGGATTCGGGGGGCGTGTTCGGACGCCATTCGCTGACGGATCAGCGTATTTACGGCCTCCATATCGCCCGCAAGATGGGCGCTGAGCCTGTCGATCGGTTTTTGCACAGCGTTGTCCAGACTCATCCCTGTCTCTTGTTCCCTCGACAAAGCTTAGGCCATGTCGTTTAAGTCTTGGAATATGAGAGAGCTGCTCAGAACCAATGACCCGACACTGATCGCATTCGTGACCGCTCTTCTTGAGGATGAGGGTATAACGAGCTTTCAGATGGACGTCCACATGAGCGTACTTGAAGGATCCATAGGCATATTGCCGCGCCGGCTGATGGTGGTGGACCGGGACCTCTTTCTGGCGAGGGCCATTCTGAAGGACAACGGGATCGAGGCGGAAGGTTGAGATGTTTGCCGACGCCGACCTGACGACGGATGGCTTTCTCGACGGTCGATTGCGCATTCTGCAGCCCGCAGCGGGGTACCGCGCGGCGATGGATCCGGTCCTTCTGGCGGCGGCGGTTCCGGCCCGGGCGGGGCAGGAAATTCTGGAACTTGGCTGTGGCGTGGGCGTGGCGAGCTTGTGTCTTGGCGCCCGGGTTTCCGGGCTTGATCTGACCGGCCTTGAACTGCAGCTCGGCTATGCGGACCTTGCCCGGAGGAATGCCGAGGCCAACGGACAGGCGATGACTGTTTTCGAGGGCGATCTCGGCATGCAGCCCAGGGATCTGCGCGCGCTCAGCTTTGATCATGTCATCGCAAACCCCCCCTATTTCATGGCACGCGACGGAACGCCGGCCGCCGATGCCGGGCGGGAGCAGGCGCAACGCGAGGCAACGCCTCTTGCCGTCTGGATGGATGCCGCCCTGCGGCGTCTCAGGCCTGGCGGATATCTGTCCGTCATTCAGGCGGCCGAACGTGTGCCCGATCTGATCCGCGCACTGGATGACAGGGCAGGGGACATATCACTTCTGCCCGTGGCACCGCGATCGGGCCGGCCTGCCGGGCGGGTGATACTCAGGGCCCGCAAAGGCGCGCGGGGTGCGTTCCGGCTGTTGCCGGCCTTGGTCCTTCACGATGGCGCGGCGCATCTGCGCGATGGCGACGATCTGACCCCCGCGGCGCGGGCCATCCTTCGCGACGGATCGGCATTGGAGTTGCGGCCCTGACGCCGCCCGGCAAAGTGTTGCCGTCGGCCTTATATTTTCATCAGATTCTTTGCCCTTCGGGCGTGACACGACTCAACTATTGTGATGGGATTGTGACAGAGTCCACAGGAGAGGAGACCCCGATGTCGCTTGGTTCGCACCTGCAGGAACTTCAGAAGAAACATCAGAACTTGTCAGAAGCCGTCGAAGAAGCACAGCGTCAACCCGGTTACGATGACCTCGCCATCGCCGACATGAAAAAGCAGAAACTGCGTCTCAAGGAAGAAATCGCGCGTCTCAGCCAGCACTAGCGCTAAGACCTCACGAGGTTAGCCCCCCGCGGTGACGGGTTATTTGCCGTTCTCCAAAGAACGGTATGTTGCGGTGCGATCTGACAGGATCAGATCGGTCAACTTTGTACGCAAGAACTGAAAAGCCGGCCCCGAAGGGCCGGCTTTTGTCGTTCGGTCACTGTCGGATCAGCCGAAGAACTGCGCGCCATTGGCCGAGATGGTCGAGCCGTTGATGAACTGCGCGTCGTCCGAGGCAAGGAAAGCCACGCAGCGCGCGATCTCTTCCGGTTCGCCCAGACGGCCAGCAGGGATCTGCGCAATGATCGATTCACGCACCTTTTCCGGCACTGCCATCACCATCTCGGTGGCGATATAGCCCGGGCAGACCGCGTTCGCGGTGATCCCGGCGCGGGCACCTTCCTGCGCCAGGCTCCGCACGATGCCGATATCGCCCGCCTTGGTGGCGGCATAGTTCACCTGCGCAAACTGACCCTTCTGGCCATTGACCGAGGAAATGACGATCACGCGGCCGAACTTGCGCTCCCGCATGCCGGGCCAGACCGGGTGGACGGTGTTGAAAACGCCGGTCAGGTTGGTGTCGATGACCTGCTGCCACTGTTCCGGGCTCATCTTGTGGAATGGCGCGTCGCGGGTAATCCCGGCATTGGCGACAACGACCTCGATCGGGCCCAGATCCGCTTCGACCTTCGCGATACCGGCCTTGGAGGCTTCGTAGTCGGCCACGTTCCATTTGTACGTCGGGATGCCGGTTTCCTTGGTGAAGGCCGCGGCGGCCTCGTCGTTTCCGGCGTAGTTGGCTGCAACCTTATAGCCCGCATTCTTCAGGGCGGCAGAGATCGCGGCGCCGATGCCGCGGGATCCGCCAGTGACCAGAGCTACTCTCGACATGATTCCTCCTATGATACGAGCGCGTTTGAAATCCTGTTACCGAAATGAATTTGCGGGCGCAACATTATTGCGCCCGCTTCTTTCGCATTTGCAGAAAAATCGGGCGTCAGGGACGTTCGAGGCACATCGCGACACCCATGCCGCCGCCAATACAGAGCGTAGCGAGGCCTTTTTTCGCGCCGGAACGCTTCATCTCGAACAGAAGCGTGTTGAGGATGCGAGCGCCCGAAGCGCCGATCGGATGCCCGATGGCAATTGCACCGCCATTGACGTTCACCTTCGTCGGGTCCCATCCCATGTCCTTGTTGACCGCGCAGGCCTGGGCGGCAAAGGCCTCGTTCGCCTCGACCCGGTCCAGATCTTCGGCCTTCCAGCCGGCCTTTTCCAGCGCCTTGCGGCTGGCATGGATCGGGCCGACGCCCATGATCGACGGGTCGAGACCGGCCGTCGCGTAGCTCGCGATGCGCGCAAGCGGTGTGAGGCCGCGTTTTTCCGCCTCATCAGCCGACATCAGCAAAGCGGCGGCGGCCCCGTCATTGAGGCCCGAGGCATTGCCCGCTGTGACGCTGCCGTCCTTCGAAAAAGCCGGGCGCAGCTTCTGCATGCTTTCCAGCGTCGCGCCGTGGCGGATGTATTCGTCCTGATCGACGACGACATCGCCCTTGCGGGTCTTCACGGTAAAGGCCGCAATCTCGTCGGCGAACTTGCCCGCCTTCTGAGCGGCCTCCGCCTTGTTCTGGCTGGCCAGCGCGAATTCGTCCTGCATATCGCGGCTGATCTGCCATTTCTGCGCGACGTTTTCGGCCGTGGTGCCCATATGGTAGCCGTTGAACGCGTCCCAGAGGCCATCCTTGATCATCGAATCGATGAACTTCATGTCACCCATCTTTTGGCCCGCGCGCAGATGCGCGACATGGGGCGAAAGCGACATGTTCTCCTGCCCGCCGGCGGCGACGATGGTGGCATCGCCCAACTGGATGTGCTGGGCAGCGAGCGCCACCGCGCGCAGGCCCGAACCGCAGACCTGATTGATCGACCATGCCGCGCTTTCAATGGGCAGGCCTGCGTTGACATGCGCCTGGCGCGCCGGGTTCTGGCCCTGGCCGGCGGTCAGCACCTGGCCGAGAATCGTCTCGCTCACATCCGCTTTGTCGATACCCGCGCGGGCGACGACTGCCTCCAGCACGGCTGCGCCAAGATCGTGTGCGGGCGTGTTGGCGAAAGAGCCGTTAAAGCTGCCCACGGCGGTGCGGGCGGCAGAGACGATTACTACATTGGTCATGCGTCGGTCCTCATTCTGGGCGATTCTCATCTTGACTAGAGCCTGAATAGCACTTCGCCCGCTGCTTCGCAGCACGAAGATCGTTTCCACAACGGCACCGTATCATGGGGAGCTGTCTTGGTCTTGGCGACGCTACGCCGCGTGCGGCAGGGCATTGGATCGCGGGGACATGTTAGGGCCACCCGACCGATGCCGGGGCGGAAGGTCAGGCGCGCTTTGCCGCCTGTGGCATTCTCCACGGCGGCACGACGGTCGGCGCACCGTAATAGTAGCCCTGCATGCAATCGATGCCGATCCCGCTCAGCCAGGCCGCATCCGAAGCGTTTTCGACCGATTCGGCCACCGCGAACATGTCGAAATGGTGGGCAATCGACAGAAGTGCCTGGGTCAGCACCTGATTGTCAGGGCTGTCCGCGATCCCACGAATGAACTGGCCGTCAATCTTCAGGATGTCGAAGTAGAATTCGCGCAGATACCGGAACGATGTATAGCCCGCTCCGAAATCGTCCAGTGCGAAGGAAATGCCTTCGCTTTGCAGATCATTCATGAACACCGAAACGATGTCGGGCATGACCATGGCAGAGCTTTCAGTGATCTCCAGAATCAGGCGCTCGGCGATTGTCCGATCCCCCTTCACGCCGTTTCGCAGAATGCGCATCCAGCGCGGATAGGCGATGGACCGGGCCGACATGTTGATCGAGAGCCGCAGGGAAGGATCGCGCTTCAGCGAATTCAGCCCCATATCGAGCGCAAGGCAATCGATGATGCGCCCGATCTCATTCGTCTCTATCGTCTCGATGAAATCCTTGGCCGGAATGATGCGCCCGGTTTCGTCAAGTAGACGGATGAGCCCCTCATAAAAGGCAGGTCGTTCCGGCCTGGCAACCTGGATCACGGGTTGAAAGGCGAGCAGAACATCCTTCCGGTCCACGGCGCGGCGGACCATCGCCATGACCTCGCGGTCACGCAACCCGACCGCGGCGCTTAGCGGGCTGTCCTGGGCCGGGTCTCTCGGGTCGCGCTTCGGCCTGCCCCGCTCATTCATCGAAAATCTCCTCTCGGTCCCGGGACAGATTGGCGTGAACGCGCTAAGAAGCGGTAAACGAATTCGGCCATTCGCGCCGCCGGAGGATTTAGACCATGGAAGACCGCTGCGGCTGGTGCGGTGCCGAACCGATCTATGTCGACTATCACGACCATGAATGGGGGGTGCCGGAACGCGATCCGCGCGCCTTGTGGGAAAAGCTCATTCTCGATGGGTTTCAGGCCGGGCTGAGCTGGATCACGATCCTGAAGAAGCGCGACAATTTCCGCAGGGCCTTTGAGGGATTTCATCCCGAGGTTATTGCCAGCTGGGGCGAGGCGGATGTCCAGCGCCTTCTGGCCGATCCCGGAATCATCCGGTCGCGGGCGAAGATCGAGGCGACCATCGGCAATGCGCGGGCCTATCTTTCCATTGCCGAAACGGAAGGGTTTGACCGGTTTCTCTGGCGCTACACGGATGGAAGACCGCTGCAGAACCGGTTCCGGAACCTTGCCGAGGTGCCTGCCAGCACGCCCATGTCCGAACGCATCTCTAAAGACCTGAAAAAGCAGGGTTTCCGCTTCTGCGGCCCGGTCATCACCTATGCCTTCATGCAGGCCGTCGGCATGGTCAACGACCACCTCGTCACCTGTCCGGCACATGACAGGGTGGCGCGGCTCGGCTGATTGCCGGTTGCCGAATCCTATTCGGATGCCAGCAGAGCCGCGACAATCGCCCGGGCGCTGTCGCTGTTCCAGTCCGCATCGCCCGACATCCGCGCAATCTCGCGCCCCTCGCGGTCGATGATCACGCTGACGGGAAGGCCCAGCACGCCCATCTCACGCGACAGCGCCTGTTTCGGGTCGAGCAGGATCGGCAGGCTCTCCACGCCAACCTCTGCGAACAGCCGTTCGATGCCGGGCACCGGATTGCGGCCGGTGGCAATTGTCACGACCTCGAAACCCTCGCCGCCGAAATCGCGATTCAGTGCGTCGAGTGCGGGCAACTCCTTTCGGCATGGCGCACACCAGGTCGCCCAGAAATTCACGAGGACGTATTTGCCCTGCCAGTCCACCAGCGCGAACTCGGCGCCCGCCGCGTCGGTAAAGCTGATGGGTGGCACCTCTGACGGCTCGGCCGCGAAGGCGAGCTTTTTCATTGATCCCTCGCGCAAGGCCTCCAGTTCCGCGGTGTCGGCCAAGGCGGCATTTGCACCGAGGGCAAGGGCCGTGTAGAGGACGGCGGAACACACGAAACGCATAAAAGTCTCCCGGGGACAGGACCATGACCGACAAGACCCAGAATGCGATGTGGGGCGGGCGTTTCGCCGATGGGCCCGACGCGATCATGGAGGCGATCAACGCCTCGATCAGCTTCGACCAGCGGCTTTATGCCCAGGACATCGCAGGGTCCCGTGCCCATGCGGCGATGCTCGCCGCACAAGGCATCATCAGCGATAAAGATGCCGAAGCCATTCGGGAAGGCCTGCTCACGGTCTTGTCAGAGATCGAGACCGGAAACTTCGCCTTTTCGACCGCACTCGAAGACATTCACATGAACGTCGAGGCGCGGCTGAAAGAGATCATCGGCGAACCCGCCGGGCGGCTTCACACGGCACGCAGCCGCAACGATCAGGTCGCGACCGACTTCCGGCTCTGGGTCCGGGACCGCTGTGATGAGGCGGTCGGCAAACTGTTGGCTTTGTGTATGGCACTTGTCGGGCAGGCGGAGGCGGGGGCGGCCTGGGTCATGCCGGGCTTCACCCATCTGCAGACCGCGCAACCGGTGACATGGGGCCATCACATGCTGGCCTATGTGGAGATGTTTTCGCGCGATATCGGCCGCTTCACCGACGCCCGGAAACGGATGAACGAATGCCCGCTCGGCGCGGCGGCCCTCGCGGGCACCTCCTTCCCGATCGACCGGTTTGCGACGGCGGCGGCTTTGGGCTTCGACCGGCCTGCGGCCAATTCGCTCGACGCGGTCAGCGACCGCGACTTCGCGCTGGAGTTCCTTGC
>JAUIDM010000235.1 GCA_030428915.1 Alphaproteobacteria bacterium
AACAGGTGACACATATGCCCGAACCCAAACAGATCAGCCTGCCGATCGAAGGCATGTCATGCGCGTCCTGCGTTGGCAGGGTCGATCGCGCATTGAATGCAATCGACGGCGTAGAGGATGTGTCGGTTAATCTTGCTTCCGAAACCGCACGTATGAGCGTGGACGCGCTCAAGCGCATTCCGGACATCATCGAAACCCTTCGCGAGCTAGGCTACCCCGCGCGGACGGCCAAGGCCGAACTCACGATTGCAGCCATGTCCTGTGCCTCTTGCGTCGGGCGGGTCGACAAGGCGCTTTCCGCGGTGCCTGGAGTGGTCGAGGTGAACGTCAACCTCGCCTCCGAGACGGCGACGGTGGTTTACGTCGAAGGTCTTGTCACGACATCCGATCTGGTAAATGCAAGCCGCGCGGCAGGGTATCCAGCAACCGTGGCAACGGCCCAAGCCGGTGACGACAGGGTTGCGCGCAAGGAGGAAGAGGCTCAGGCGCTTGCCAAACGAGTCACCTTTGCAGCCATCCTCGCCTTGCCGGTCTTTTTGATCGAGATGGGTGGCCACGTCATTCCGGCCGTTCATGTGCTTATCGAGACCACGATTGGTCAGCAGACGAGTTGGCTTCTTCAATTCGTTCTCACGACAATCGTTCTCTTCGGCCCGGGCCGGACGTTTTACACCAAGGGTTTCCCGGCCCTATTCCGGGGCGCGCCCGACATGAACAGCCTCGTCGCGGTCGGCACCGGGGCGGCTTACTTCTATTCCGTAGTTGCGACATTCGTACCATCGGCCTTGCCTGACACGCTGCGCTCTGTCTACTTCGAGGCGGCAGCGGTCATCGTCGTCCTCATCTTGCTGGGGCGTTTTCTTGAAGCGCGCGCTAAGGGGAGAACGGGCGCGGCCATCCAGAAGCTGCTGGGGCTTCAGGCGCGGACCGCGCGAGTGATGCGGGACGGTGAAAACGTCGAGATCGAGATCGATGCGCTGGTTCAGGGTGACATCGTCATCGTGCGTCCCGGCGAACGCATAGCGGTCGATGGCGACGTCATCGAAGGGAACAGCCACGTCGACGAAAGCATGCTGACTGGTGAGCCGATCCCTGCTGAAAAAACACTCGGCGACCCGGTGACCGGCGGTACCGTTAACGGCGCCGGAAGCCTGCATTTCCGCGCCACGCGCGTCGGTGCCGACACGACCCTGGCCCAAATCATTCGAATGGTCGAAGAGGCCCAGGGCGCCAAACTGCCGATCCAGGGATTGGTCGACCTGATCACCTTGTGGTTCGTGCCTGCCGTGATGGCGATCGCGGCGGCGACCGTGCTGGTCTGGCTGGTTTTCGGGCCTGACCCGGCCCTGACGATGGCCCTTGTCGCCGGCGTGTCGGTCCTCATCATCGCGTGCCCTTGTGCCATGGGGCTTGCGACGCCGACCTCGATCATGGTGGGCACGGGGCGTGCTGCGGAAATGGGCGTTCTGTTTCGCAAAGGTGACGCCTTGCAGCAACTCGACTCTGTTGATGTCGTTGCGCTGGACAAGACAGGCACTGTGACCGAAGGGCGGCCCGCCTTGACTGACCTTGTGCTCGCCGACGGATGCGATCGCGAAACGACGCTCTCGAGGATCGCGGCCGTGGAAGCCTTGTCAGAGCATCCCGTGGCCGACGCGATCGTCCGGGCCGCGCGCGCCGAAGGTGCATCTTTGCGGGAGGCCAAGGGCTTCCAATCGGTCACCGGCTATGGCGTGCGTGCGATCGTGGACGGTGCCGTGGTTCTGGTCGGGGCCGATCGTTACATGGCGCGCGAGGGTATCGACGTCTCGGCATTGGCGCCCGAGGAAACGAAAATCGCAAGCAAGGGTCGCACAGCGCTTTACGCTGCCATAGACGGAGATATAGCCGCCGTGATCGGCGTCGCTGACCCAGTCAAACCAGCAAGCCGCGCAGCCATCGCAGCGCTGCACGAAAAGGGTCTATCGGTGGCGATGATCACCGGGGATAAACGCGAAACCGCCGAAGCTATTGCTCGCGAAACCGGAATCGATCACATCATCGCTGGCGTCCTGCCAGACGGCAAGGTCGCAGCGCTCGACACTTTGCGCGAGGGTAATAAGCGCATTGCCTTTGTTGGCGACGGGATCAACGACGCCCCGGCACTGGCGCATGCGGATGTGGGCATCGCCATTGGAACCGGCACCGATGTAGCCATCGAATCCGCGGATGTCGTCCTGATGTCAGGTGATCTGCGGGGCGTTGTAAATGCTTTCGAGGTGTCCCGCCGGACCATGCGAAACATCAGGCAGAACTTGTTTTGGGCCTTCGCATACAACGTGGCGCTTATTCCCGTCGCCGCTGGGGTGCTTTATCCGGCTTTCGGGTTGTTGCTGTCACCAATCCTTGCGGCGGGTGCGATGGCTTTGTCCTCGGTGTTTGTCCTGACCAATGCCCTGCGGCTGCGGCGCATCGCGCCTGCGATGGACGAGCAACGCGCCATCCCGGCAGAGCTGGCAGCCGCCACGGCTGCTCCAGCCGAATAACGGAGGTTACAAATGAATATCGGAAAAGTTTCCCGACAATCGGGTGTGCCCCCAAAGACGATACGCTACTACGAGGAAATCGGGCTGATCCGTCCGAACCGTAGCGAGAACGGCTATCGCGCATTTACCGAGAACCATGTGCACAAACTGGCGTTTCTCGGCCGAGCGCGGGCCTTGGGGTTCACTATTGAAGATTGCAGAACGCTTCTCTCGCTATATGAGGACGAGAACCGCGAAAGCATGCAAGTGAAGTCGGTCGCGGAAGAACACCTTCGCCAGATTGAGGAAAAGATCGAAAAACTGCAGTCGATGAGGGCAACACTCTCCGAATTGATCGAAAGATGCGCCGGAGATCATCGGCCCGATTGTCCGATCCTCGCGGACTTATCACCTGACAGTCAGCCTTCAACGGAGTAGAGAAAGAGGACCAACCAAGAAGCCGCGCACCGGGAAAGTCGGGTGCGCGGCTCTTTTTTACTTCTGCAACTCGGTGACTGTCAGCTTTCCGTTCACCCGCTCTGCAAGAAAGCTGATCTGGATTCCTTCCGAAAGCCCCTCGAGCATTCCCGCATCGGCGAGTTCAAAGACCATTTTCATGGCCGGCATGTCGAGGTTTTCGAGCGGGCCGTGGTCGATCGTGATTTTGTTCCATTTGGTGTCGATCTTGGTCACCGTGCCGTTCGACATCAGGTGGTCGCCCTCGGCGATGGCTGCCCCTGCCACAAGCATAAGGGTGGCGGTGAGCGAGAAAATTCTGTTCATGATGGGTGTCCAGTCTTTATTTCGAGGGTTAAAAGGTCAGTCAACGATTAGGCTGCCGTACATCCCGCCTTCGTAGTGGCCGGGCAGAAGGCAAGCGAACTCGAACGTTCCAGATTTGTTGAAGGTCCAGACAATTTCAGCCTTCTCGCCCGGATCAAGGCGCACGGCGTTTGGATCGTCGTGTTCCATCTCGGGAAACTTGGCCATGAGTTCGCGATGTTCGGCATTTTCGTCGATGGTATCCATGACGAACTCGTGGGTTTCATCCCCTTCGTTCGAGATGAGCAGGCGAACCGTTTCATCTTTGGCGAATGTCAGGTCTGAGGGCTCGAACACGAACGGCCTGTCCCTATCGTAATCCTCTCGGAGAATCACGTTAATGGTCCGGGTCGGTTTTTGACTATGCATGGCGGGCATACCAACGGCCATTTGACCGTTCTCATGCCCAGGGCTGGCCAACAATAACGCCGGGGCAATAGACGTCGCCAAGGTCAATCCCATGGCCAGAAGTGCAGTTTTCTTCATGAGCGCGTTTCTCCTGTGCTCGTTGCATCAGCCCCACCGCACGCCGCCGCGCGGCGTGATTACGGTTTGTGGACTGGTGTTGCTTGCGTGTTCGGGTAGCTCGCCCGTCCACTCATAGGCTTGCGTTCCCGGCGGGTTTTCATACCAGCCCGGATCGCCATAATCGTCGGGCGCAATACCCTCGCGGACCTTCACCACACTGAACATGCCACCCATTTCCAGAGGACCGAAGGGCCCCCAGCCGGTCATCATGGGGACAGTGTTGTCTGGGATCTCCATGGACATCTCGCCCATATCAGCCATGCCGGCCGTTCCCATGGGCATGTACCCGGGTTGGTGGCGCCCGATCATCTGCGAAAGTCGCCGTTTGTCCGCTCCGATAAAGGTCGGGATCTCGTGACCCATCGCGTTCATGGTATGATGCGACTTGTGGCAGTGAATGGCCCAATCGCCTTCATGTACGGCGTCGAATTCGTAGGCCCGCATCGCGCCGACAGGGATGTCGATACTGACCTCGGGCCAGCGCGCTTCCGGTCTGACCCAGCCGCCGTCCGTACAGGTCACCTCGAAATCATACCCATGCATGTGGATCGGGTGGTTGGTCATAGTCAGGTTGCCGCAGCGCACGCGCACGCGATCTCCCTTGTTTACGACGAGAGGATCAATGTCCGGAAAGATCCGGCTGTTCCACGTCCACATGTTGAAGTTGGTCATTTCGGCAACGCGCGGAATGTAACTGCCCGGATCGATGTCGTAGGCCGCGAGCAGAAAGGCAAAGTCTCGATCGACGGGCATGAAAGCCGGGTCGCGGGGATGGACGATGAAGAGACCCATCATACCCATGGCCATCTGCACCATCTCATCGGCATGGGGGTGGTACATGAAAGTGCCGGATTTCACCAGATCGAACTCGTAAACGAAGGTCTTTCCTGAAGGAATGGCCGGGTGAGACAGGCCGCCGACTCCGTCCATACCGGACGGCAGGATCAATCCGTGCCAATGAACGGACGTATGTTCTGGCAGGCGGTTGGTGACGTAGATGCGCACGCGCTCGCCTTCGACCGCCTCGATCGTGGGGCCCGTCGACTGGCCGTTGTAGCCCCAAAGCCGAGCGATCATACCATCCGCCATGATCCGTTCGACAGGTTCTGCGACTAGGTGAAATTCCTTGACGTCTCCATTCATCCGGTAGGGCAGGGACCAGCCATTTAGCGTCACCACCGGGTTATAGTCGAAACGGTCGGTCGGTCTTGGAGGGACCTGTGTCCGCGGATCTTCGTTAAAGGCCGCCTCGGGCAGATCGCGAAACCTGGTCTGTGCCGCTCCCGCAGTTGCGAGCACTGCGCCGGCTCCTGCAGTCAAACCCGCTCCGAGAACTTGTCTACGATTGATCATTCCTTGTCCTCCTCATTGCCACTGGCACCTGCTCCGCCAGCGCCGCCCCAGATCGCAGCGGTCACCTCTGTTTCAGCCAGCCAGTAGTCACGTTTGGCCTCTGCCGCTCCAATCTGCGCCTCGAGACCGTCACGTGCGTCCTCGAGTAATTCGAAGGTCGAGGTGATCATCCCACTGTAAGATTTGAGCGATTCTTCATCGATGGTTCTCCGAAGCGGCAGAACCACATCGCGCCAGTGCCGCGCCACGGCATGTCGCCCGGTTACGGATTTGTAAGCCATCCGCGCCTCGGCGCGCGCGTCGATTGCCCGCTGCGCCACGCTATTCGCAGCTCGCAGATAATTCATCTGGCCGCGTTTTGATGACAGTCGCCCGGTGTCATAGAGTGGAATTTCAAAATCTACCTCCAACGCCGGATTTACCTCTGTACTCCCGTCGCTGCCTTCCGCTTCGAGGCCCGCTGCCAAAGAGATATCCGAAATCATGCGTGTCTTGCCCGTCAGTCGATACTCGCGCGCCACGGCTTCGAGCTCCAGCTTTCCGACAGCAAGATCAACACGGTTCGCCAAAGCCAAGCGTTCGATATCAGCGGAAGCGCGCGGTCGACTTGGCAAGCTCGGGAGGGCGTCAGGGACAAAAACCTCGGTCGGACTCCCAAAAAGTCCCATGAGCCTGATCAAACGCTCTTTTGCAAGTTGCGCTTCCAGACGCGTTTCCGAACGTTCCGCAGCTAAGACCGCAGTGAGCGCGTGTTCGCGTGCCTGGTCGGCTTTGCTCTTGAATCCAGTACGACCAAGCTGTGAGGCAAGTTCGGACGCAGAGTCGGCAGTGTTCTGCGCTTCTGCAATCAAGGCAGCCTTCTCGAATGCGCCAACTGCCTCAATCCATGCACGGCGGGTTTCGATAGCAAGTGCAATCGTTTCGGATAGAGCCTCTAGTTGCGCCTGTTGGAAGCGGATTTGCGCTATTTCCGTCCGTGGCCTTTGGTTTGCCGCATCCAGAACGGATTTCATGACCAGCGCTTCAAGTGCCCTTGTTACGTCACCAGCAAGTCCGGAAACAGATACACTGACTGAGGGTATCGGCCCCATGGCCACTTCCCAAAGGTCCGTCGAAGACAGGCCCAAGTCGGCGAAACTCGCCTGCAATCCGCGATTGTTCATTATCGCGACCTGTACCGCAGTATCGGCGTTGATCGTTTTTTTGTGAACCAAGCCATGAACCCGTCTGTCGAGCGCCTCAATCTCACCAGCGGATAGGGCCCATTCCGGCGACGCGCCGACAGCGCGGCTTGCCCCGGCCTGAACCGTATCGAAACCCGCCCGTTCCTTGCTCGCCATCTGAACGATTGAGGTTTGCGCGCAGGCCGACAGCAGAAGCGCTGTGCCGATAATCACAACCGCTTTCATCGGTTGCCTCCGCTTTGAGCGTCATTTAGACCGCGCCAATCAGCAGGATCCTCAATCCGGTATTGCGTGTACTCGATGCCGGTAGCTGGGCGCGCTTCTGCCACAACAGCCGGGTTTGCGGCCACGGTGAACGCGGGCGCATCGTTTAGCTCGGCCACGGATGCACATCCGGAAGCGAGCAGCGGCAGCATTGCCGCAGTCAGTTTTTTCACTATACCCAGAGTCACCGAAGACCCGAGATTTGAAGGGTTGACGTGCAAGAAGGTGACGATTCAGGTAACGGCATGATCCGTCCCGGTTTTCTTACCTCTTCAGAACGGCTTGAGCTTGTTGCCTGCG
>JAUIDM010000236.1 GCA_030428915.1 Alphaproteobacteria bacterium
GTCGGGATAGCTGTGGGTGTCGGCGCGGTAGCTTTCGCCGTGATTGCGCATATCGACCGCCACGACCCGCCGGTCGGTCGCCAGACGCCGCGCGATCGCGCCCCAGTTTCGCGCCGACCCGAAGAGGCCGTGCACGATGAGAAGCGTGGGCAGGTCGGTCGCGGTTCCGTATTCGTCATATCTCAGCATGGCTTTACCTATCGCGCCGCGGCCGCCACTTCCAGTGCGTTGCAGGCATGAAGCGGTCCGGCTAATCTGCCGGCCGGGGGCAGGAGGCGGGAATGACCGACGTGACGGTGCAGGAAATGGCCGGACAGGTCGCAGACCTGATGGAGGCAAGGCTCGGCCTGCGCGGCAAGGGGCTTGCTGACAAGGTCAGGCGCGGACGGCGTGTTCTGCCGCGCCGCATCCGGCGTGAGGCGGAATACCTTGTCCAGGCGGCCGAGCAGGCGCGGGTCCCCAAGTTGCAGGTTCAACTGGACCAGACCCGTATCTCTGCCGCTTATGACACTTGCGTGGGCTATCTGAAGCCGCTCGGTGCAGCGGCGCGGCGCCGCGCCCTTTTCCTCGACATGCTGACCGGGATTGGAATGGCCGTCTTTGCCGCCATTGTTCTTGTGATTCTGATGATTGCCTGGCGCGGGCATTTGTAGCGACGCGCGCGTGGTGCACTTCGCAGAATACCGCGCAACTTCGCGCCAAAACCACACCATGCGGGAATAAATGGCGCGCTTCTGCGTCCGGGGTTTTCTTTCCTGGCCGGAACCGCTACCTGTGAACGGGGTTCAGAAAAGGTGAGGCGATGGCCAGCAAGGCAGACAAGCGCAAGGCGGAGTTACGGCAGACCCTGATCGAGATCGCAGAGCGCCGGATCGAGGCCAAAGGCCTTTCGTCACTGCGCGCCCGCGATCTGGCGGGCGAGGCCGGCTGCGCGGTCGGGGCTATCTACAATGTCTTTGCCGATATGAACGACCTTGTCATGGCTGTGAATGGCCGCACCTTCCGCAAGATCGGCGAGGCGGTGGGCCGGTCGCTGGAAGGCACCGAAGGGCAGCCTCCAATCGATCGGCTGATCGTGATGTCGAACGCCTATCTGGCCTTTGCGGCCGAGAATGTGCTGTTGTGGCGCGCACTTTTCGACATCGACATGGCCGACGACGGTACCGCACCGGACTGGTACATGGAGGAGTTGCGCAAACTTTTCGCCAATATCGCCGGGCCGGTATCTGAGCTGTTCTCCGAACTGGACGCAAAAGAGCTGGAACTGATGGTGCGGGCGCTTTTCTCGTCGGTGCACGGGATTGTTCTGCTGGGCTTGCAGAACCGCATCTCAGGTGTGCCGCGCGGCAATATCGAACGCATGATCGCGCAGGTTTTGCGCCGGATTGGAAACTGACTGTTTTCTGAACGATGTTCAAATAATTGTTGAACGCCGTTCATTTCGTGTTATCGTCTGCATATGAACGATGTTCATGCATGGAGGACGACATGTTCACGACGATCCGGACACTGTTTCTTGGCGCCGAGGCGCGGGCCGAAGAGAGGGTGCGCAAGACCTATTCGATCGAACTGATCGACCAGAAGATCCGCGAGGCGCAGCAGGGATTGCAGGCGGCAAAGTCGGGGCTGGCAAGCCTGATCCAGCGCCAGCGCTCTGAAGAAAAACAGATCGCGGTTCTGGAAGGGCGGGTCACGGACCTGACCGGACGGGCAAAGGCGGCGCTGGAAGGCGGGCGCGAGGCGCTGGCCTCTGAGGCGGCGGAGGCCATCGCCGAGATGGAGAACGAACTGGCGCTGCGACGCGAGACGGTGCTGCGGCTGGAAGCCCGCGTCATGCGGCTGCGCCGGACGGTCGAGACGACGAACCGCCGCATCATCGACCTGAAACAGGGTGCCATCGCCGCCCGCGCGGTGCGGCAGGAACAGACGATCCAGACCCGCATCCAAACGACCCTGTCGGGCAAGAGCCCGATGGCCGAGGCCGAGGACCTGATCGCCGAGGTGCTGAACCGCGACGATCCCTACGAACAGGCCGAGATCCTTGAAGATATCGACCGGGGGCTGTCGAAGGCCGATCTGGGCGACCGCATGGCCGCCGAAGGGTTCGGCAGGCCCACGAAGATGACGGCGGCCGAAGTGCTGAACCGCCTGAAGTCCGAACAGTAGCCCTCTGACACTCAAACCAAACGAGGAGACACGACATGCATTTCCAGAAATCCGACTCTGCCCTGATCCTTGGCCTGAACATGATGGGGGTCGTCGTCGCCTACACGCTGCTGGCGATCTCGCTCTACCTTTCGACCGACGTGCCGCTGGCGACCAAGGGCTACTGGGGCATGGGGATCGTGCTTCTGACGCTCAGCCTGATCAACGTGGTGAAATACCGCTTCGACACCCGCGCGCTGGAGGATCGCATCCGCCAGATCGAAGAGGCGCGCAACGAAAAGCTGCTGGAAGAGTTTGTGGGTGAAGCGAAGTAACAAGGTTCCAGTGGCAGGAAAGCCCCCGCGATCTGCGGGGGCTTACCGACGTAAAAGGGGGCGCTGCAGTACGGCAGCGCCCCCGTTATCAGTCTTGTCGGTTGGGTCTCAGAGGCCCGGATAGAGCGGGAAGCGGGCGCAAAGCTCCGCGACTTCGGCCTTCACCTTTTCCTCGACCGCACCGTTGTTGTCCTCGCCATTCGCGGCTAGCCCGTCGACGACCTCGATGATCATCCGTGCGATCTGGCGGAACTCTTCCTCGCCGAAGCCGCGCGTCGTTCCTGCCGGGGTGCCAAGGCGGACGCCCGAGGTGATCGTCGGTTTTTCCGGGTCGAACGGGATGCCGTTCTTGTTGCAGGTGATATGGGCGCGGCCGAGGGCCTTCTCGGTCTCGTTGCCCTTGACCTTCTTCGGGCGCAGGTCGACGAGCATCACATGCGTGTCTGTCCCGCCGGTGACGATGTCGAGGCCACCCTTCATCAGTTCATCGGCAAGCGCCTGGGCGTTCTTCACGACCTGGGCGGCATAGCTCTTGAATTCGGGGCGCAGAGCCTCGCCGAAGGCTACGGCCTTGGCGGCGATGACGTGCATCAGCGGCCCGCCCTGAATGCCCGGGAAGATCGCCGAATTGACTTTCTTCGCGATGTCCTCGTTGTTGGTCAGGATCATGCCGCCGCGCGGCCCGCGAAGTGTCTTGTGTGTCGTCGTGGTGGCGACATCGGCATAGGGGAAGGGCGAGGGGTGCTGGCCGCCCGCGACGAGGCCCGCGAAATGCGCCATGTCGACCATCAGAAGCGCGCCGACGCTATCGGCGATCTCGCGGAATTTCGCGAAGTCGATGACGCGCGGGATGGCCGAGCCTCCGGCAACGATCAGCTTCGGCTGGTGTTCCTTGGCAAGAGCGGCGATCTGGTCGTAGTCGATGCGGCTGTCCTGCTGGCGCACACCGTACTGGATCGCGTTGAACCACTTGCCCGACTGGTTGGGTGCCGCGCCATGGGTCAGGTGGCCGCCGGAAGCGAGATTCATGCCAAGGAACGTGTCGCCGGGCTTCAGAAGCGCGTTGAAGACGCCCTGGTTTGCCTGAGAGCCGGAATTCGGCTGGACGTTGACGAATTCGCAGCCGAAGAGTTTCTTGGCGCGGTCGATGGCGAGGTTCTCGGCAACATCGACATACTGGCAGCCGCCGTAATAGCGCTTGCCCGGATAGCCCTCGGCGTATTTGTTGGTCATTACCGAGCCCTGCGCCTCCATCACGGCGGCGGAGACGATGTTCTCGGACGCGATCAATTCGATCTCATCTCGCTGACGGCCAAGCTCGTCACGGATCGAGCCGAAAAGCTCGGGATCGCGCGTTTCGAGGGATTCGGTGAAGAAACCGGAGTCACGTTGCGGGGCGTTCATTTGCGTCTCCTGAGGGCTGAAGTTGGCCGCGTTGTAGCGGAGGAGGGCAGGTCCGGGAAGCGTGGAATCCGACATGTTTTAGCCCGCACGCGAAACGAATTCCACTATAGGAAACTTTTTGCTGAGCCCGGAGGCCGGCTGGACGGATCAGACGACGGTGAACTGACCCATCATACCCGCATCCTCATGTTCGAGGATATGGCAGTGATACATATAGGGCAGGACCGGGTCGGCGTAGTCGGTGAAGGAGAGCCTGAGGGCGACCGTTTCCTGCGGCCGGATCAGCACCGTGTCCTTCAATCCCGCTTCATGGTCGGCGGGCGGTTGGCCGTTGCGTGACAGGATGCGGAACTGCACGTCGTGGATATGGATTGGATGCAGCATCGGTGTTGTGTTGGTCCAGGTCCAGGTCTCTGTTGCGCCGAGCGGCACGGCAAAGTCGATGCGGGAGTGATCGTATCCCATGCCATTGATGGTGAAATCGCCCATCATACCCATGCCTGTCATGGCCAGATCGAACCGCCGGTCTTCACCGGTTGCGTCCGGCAGCGCGGGCAGGTCGGCCAGCCGCTCGGGCAGGGCGGGCGCGGGTCGGGCCGCGCGTGGCCGGATCTCCATCACGTCGTGCACGCCGGATGTGCCCATCATCGCGACCTCGGCACCGAAGGTCTCCGCCCTGAGCATGACCGCTGCGCCATCCGACAGATCGACAAGGAATTCACCGCGCTCACCGGGGCTGAGTATCGCGCCCGGCATCGGGATGGGCGCAGCCAGAAGCCCCCCATCCGAGGCGATCTGATGGAAGGTACGGTTGTCGGCGAAGTGGAGCCCGTAGAAAGTACCGTTTGCGCCGTTGACAATGCGCAAGCGGATCATGGGCGCATCCACCTCCAGCACAGGGCTGGTCTGGCCATTGA
Organism: Alphaproteobacteria bacterium; assembly: GCA_030428915.1. Classification (GTDB taxonomy): domain Bacteria; phylum Pseudomonadota; class Alphaproteobacteria; order Rhodobacterales; family Rhodobacteraceae; genus Albidovulum. Next base: position 4,802 of record JAUIDM010000236.1, read on the forward strand.
CCAGCATGACATCGCCCTGCATCCCGGCCATCCGGTCATGCATGTTCATTGCATAGGGCATCTGGCCATCCGCATCGAAGCGGCGGTCCTGCAGAACCAGCGTGAAATCGTCCTCGCCATGGGATCGGGGCAGGGGCAAAGCGGCTTCCTCTTCATCCGTCACCCGCAGCACGCCCGCCATGCCAGCCCAGACATGGGCCCCCGTCCGCTCGTGTTGATGGCCGTGAAACCAGAAGGTGCCCGCTTTCTGCATCAGGTCGAATTCCGGCGACCAGACCGCCCCTGGCGCGATCTCCTGATGCGGTCCGCCATCGGCGGCGGCGGGAAGGTGCAGCCCGTGCCAATGCAGCGTCATCGGTTCGCCAATACGGTTCCCGACGTTCATTCTCAGCCGGTCACCCGCGCGGGCGGCCAGGATCGGGCCAAGAAAGGTCGCGTCGATGCCGATCGTGTCCGTTGCGATGTCTGGGCGAAACTCGTGCAAGCCAGGTGCGACAGTCAGGTCGAACACGCGCCGGCCGTTCTCAAACCGGCCTTCGTTCAGCGGCGGCTGGATGAACGGGCGGCCCGCTTCGGCAAAGGCGGTGCGCGGCCGGAACAGCGCGGGTGCGGAAAGTGCGGTCAGCCCCGCAAGGACGGCGCGACGGGAGAGGGGCGAGGCATGAGACATCGGCAAGTCTTTCATCAAACCGGCCCCGGATGGCCGGACGGGGTTGTCTTCGCAGTCCTGTCAGTGGATCAATGCATCAGGAATGATTGCGGGGCTAGTTTTGTCTTTGGCGGAGAATATCACATTTCTGGCAAGCGATGCCCCGGTCGCGCAGGAGGCTTTGGCCAAGTTGACGGCGTCCTATGGGTCGGTTCCCGTGGATCAGGCCCAGGTCATCGTGGCCCTTGGGGGCGACGGGTTCATGTTGCAGACACTACATGCCACACAAGCGATGGACGTCCCGGTCTACGGCATGAATTGCGGCACGATCGGCTTTCTCATGAACGAATATGATGAGGAAGGGCTGCGCGAGCGGCTTGGGGAGGCCGAGGAGGAATTGATCAACCCGCTCGCGATGCGTGCAGAGGCTGCGGACGGGAGCGTCCGCGAGGCGCTCGCGATCAACGAGGTCTCGCTTCTTCGCGCGGGGCCGCAGGCCGCGAAATTGAGAATTACGATCGACGGCAAGGTGAGGATGGAGGAACTGGTCTGCGACGGGGCGCTGGTCTGTACGCCGGCCGGATCGACCGCCTACAACTATTCTGCTCACGGGCCTATCCTGCCCATCGGGGCCGAGGTTCTCGCACTCACCGCAATGGCTGCCTTTCGTCCTCGACGCTGGCGCGGAGCCTTGTTGCCAAAAACCGCCAAGGTGCGCTTTGACGTGCTCGACGCCGAAAAAAGACCGGTGATGGCAGATGCCGATGGCCGCTCGGCCCCGAATGTCGTCTCGGTCGAGGTTCGGTCGGAACCCACGATCCGCCACCGCATCCTCTTCGACCCCGGCCACGGGCTGGAAGAGCGGCTGACACGCGAACAGTTCGTCTGATCCGTCAGCCGCCTGCCTTCCAGGCATCGAGCTTGCGGTAGAGTGTGGAGGGCGACACGTCCAGCACGCGCGCCGCCTTGGGAACCGAGCCGCCATGCTGGGCAATGGTTTCTTCGATCACCATGCGCTCGACCTCGGACAAAGTCCGTCCGACAATACCGTCCAGCGCGACGCGCGGTCGTTCGACCGGGTTGGGCGCAGCATCCTTGCGTTCCAATTCGTGATGCAACTCGATTGGCAGCATGTCGCGGGTGACGACCGGTCCGTCGTTCAGAACCACAGCATGCCGGATCACGTTGAGAAGCTGCCGCACATTGCCCGGCCAGTTCAGGCGCCGGAACAGCGCGGCGACATCGGGGTCGAGTGTTTCGAACGAGCGGCCTTCCTCATCTGCGAAGCGTCGCAAGGCAGCATCGGCAATGGCCAGAACATCCGCGCCCCTCTCGCGCAGGGGAGGCATGTGGATCGGCACGACATGCAGCCTGTAGTAGAGGTCTTCCCGAAAGCGGCCCCTCCGGACCTGTTCCAGCGGATCGCGGTTTGTTGCACAGATGATGCGGGTATTGACCTTGCGTGGCTGGGCGGCGCCGACGGGCTGGATGGTCGAGGTC
>JAUIDM010000237.1 GCA_030428915.1 Alphaproteobacteria bacterium
ACGGTCAGGGGCGCTGTTGCCTCGGCCACGATCCTCTGGGCCTCGTCGATGACGATCCCCTTCAGACCGGATGTTCCGAGGTCCAGACCGAGATACATCACGCCGCCTTTTCCGGCTGCTTGCCCAAGATGATCATGCCCAGGATGTCCTCATCCGTGACCTCATTGACATTCACCGTGCCCACAAGTTGCCCGTTCTTCATCACCGAAGCCCGGTCGCAAAGTTTCATCACATTGTGGATGTCATGTTCGATCAGGAAGATGCCCAGACCTTGAGCCTTCAATTCCTGGATCAATTCGGCGACCATCTGGGTTTCATGCGGGCCCAGGGCAGCGGTCGGTTCGTCCATGATCAGGATGCGGGCGTTGAAATAGACCGCGCGGGCGATGGCGACCGACTGGCGCTGACCGCCGGAAAGCGCAGAGACCGGCACGTTGAACTTGCGGAAGTTCGGGTTGAGGCGCCCCATGATCTTGCGCGTCTCGGCCTCCATCCGCACGTCGTCCACCAGCCCACGGGGCGACACCAGTTCGCGCCCGAGGAAAAGGTTGGAGGCGGCATCAAGATTGTCGGCAAGCGCCAGCGTCTGATAGATCGTCTCGATGTTGTAGCGGCGCGCATCACGGGGATTTTCGATCACCGCCTTTTCGCCGTTGATATATATCTCGCCGCTATCGGCCTGATAGGCGCCTGAAAGGCACTTGATCAGCGTTGATTTGCCCGCGCCGTTATGGCCGAGAAGGCCGACAACCTCACCGGGAAAAAGATCGACGGTGACATGATCGACAGCCTTGATGCCGCCGAAGGCGATGGAGATGTCGCGAAGCTCGACAAGGGGTGTTCCACGATCGGTCATATCCATTCCCCTCACTTCGATTTGCTGCGGTAGAGTTTGTCGAGGTAGACGGCGAAGACCAGGACGGAGCCCACGACGACCTGCTGAATGGCCGCATCAAACCCGATCAGCACCATGCCGGTCTGCAGGCTCTGCATCACCAGAGCCCCGATGATCGCGCCATAGATCGTGCCGATCCCTCCGCCGAGCGAAGTGCCGCCAATGACAGCCGAGGCGATGACGTAGAGTTCGTCCAGTGTGCCCAGGGCATTCGTTGCCGAGTTCAGCCGCGCCGAGGCGACGACCGAGGATAGTCCTGCCAGAAAGCCCATAAGCGCGAAGATCTTGACCGTCATCCAACGGGTATTGATCCCGGCCAGTTCCGCCGCCTCGGGGTTGCCGCCGATAGCAAAGACATAGCGGCCGAACCGGGTACGGGTCATGAGGAAAGTCATCACGATGCCGACCGCGATCAGGATCAGCACCGGGATCGCGAAGCCATGGCTGATGAATAGCCCGCCCTCTGGCACCTCGATGGAATTACGTTCGGCATATTGATTCACGATGCCCTTCGGCCAGGGATAGGCGTTGACCAGTAGGACCGCGCCCAGAACAATGCCGCAGCCGACAAGTCCGAGGAAAGCTTCCGCCCAGACCGGGCGCAGCGGAAACTTGAATTTCCGCCGCTGCGAACGGCCGTGGAGGATCAAAAGGACGATGCCGGCACAGGCCAGAAGTCCTACGATCCAGCTACCGACCGCGCCGACCGCGCCATAGGGGCCGCCGCCAAGCAGGGCAAAAGTGGAATCGACCGGCGAGATTGTCTCGCCCCGGGCGACCAGGAAGGCCGCGCCGCGCCAGACAAGAAGCCCGCCGAGCGTGACGATAAAGGCGGGGATACCGCGATAGGCGATCAGCCAGCCATGGAATGCCCCGATGGCAGAGCCCAGCGCCAGACCGCACAGGATTGCGATGATCCAGATCAGTGGATGGCCGAGTCCAAGAATCTGCGGCAGAACCTGAACCTGCATTACCCCCATTACGATGGCGCAGAAGCCAAGGATGGAGCCGACCGAAAGGTCGATATGCCGGGTGACGATCACCAGAACCATCCCGGTCGCCATGATCCCGATGGAGGCGGTCTGGACCGAGAGGTTCCACAGGTTTCTCGGCGTCAGGAACGCGCCGAACCCGCTTTTGATGTAGCCATAAAGGTGAAAGCCGATCCAGATCAGCAGCAATGCGCCGACCATGCCAAGAAGGCGCGTGTCGAGTTCTGTCGCACGAAGGAAACGGGCAATCGGCCCTTCCTGAGCGGCGTGCGCTCCGGCGTTCGGGGAGGTGGAGGTTGTCTGGGTCATGTCCTCATCCGGCTATGCGAAAGGATGCGGGGAAACATCCGCCGTGAAACTGGCGTTCATATGCTGGGCGGAATGCACGAAGTCTGCGCGACTTGTGGCGCGCGGGTGAAACCCGGCACCAACGCGCCGGGTTTCAGTACAAGGATCAGCAGCCGGCCACGCCGTCCATCGCGCCTTCGCAAGCCTGCTCTTTAGAGATATGGCCTGCGTCGATTGCGACGTTCAGGTTGTCTTTGGTGATCGGCGTCGGCGCAAGGAAGATCGCGTTCATTTCAACGCCCTTCTCGCCACCTGACCACTTCACCGCGCCATCGATGGCATCCATTGCGGTGCCGCCTGCAAGCGCGACAGCGATATCTGCGGCGGCCTTGCCAAGCTGCCGCGAGTCCTTCCAGACCGACACGGTCTGGGTGCCGCGCGCCACGCGGTTCAGCGCGGCAAGGTCACCGTCCTGCCCGCCGACCGGAATGTTCAGGCCCTGCGCGGAAAGTGCGGCGATCACGCCGCCGGCCATGCCGTCGTTTTCGGACAGAACCGCATCGACCTCGTTATTCGCTGCGGTCAGGATCTGCTCCATGTTTTTCTGGGCATTGTCGGGTTTCCAGCCATCGGTAAAGCTTTCACCGACGATCTTGATCGTGCCCGCTTCCACATCCGCGCCGATAACTTCCATCATGCCTTCCAGCAGGAAGAGCGCGTTCGGATCACCCTTGTCACCCTTGATGATGGCGTAGTTGCCTTCGGGCTGCACAGCCTTGACGGATTCAGCGATGATCCGGCCCACGCCCTTGTTGTCGAATGTAAGGTAGAAGGCGCGATCATCCTCGATCAGGCGGTCATAGCCGACGACCGGAATGCCTTCCGCAGCAGCCTTGTCGATAGCCGGGCCAATCGCATCCTTGTCGACGGACAGGATCACCAGCGCTTCAGCGCCCTGGGCGATCAGAGCCTCGATATCGGTCAACTGCTTGGCGGCCGAGTTCTGGGCGTCAGACGAGATATAGGTGGCCCCGGCGGCTTCCAGCGCGGCTTTCATTGCCGCCTCGTCGGTCTTCCAGCGCTCTTCCTGGAAGTTGGACCAGCTCACACCCACGGTCTGGGCGAATGCTGATGTGGCGAAACCGGCCGTCAGGGCGACGGCCGCGAGAATGGCTTTATGCATATGTTCCTCCCGTTGACGGGCGATGACGCCCGGATCGGCGGATTCGCCGAACTTTCCGTAGGCTGCCGATAATAAATTCGCTTGTCAAATTAAAAACACTGATACAAACTGGAAGATGGGAGGAAATTTGCCCCAGAACGCCCTGAAGAGGTCGGGTTGCGGCCAAATCCAGAGGGTGTCGGGTAGATTTTAGTTAAGTGAGTTAATTAATGGCGGCAGATACCCGGAATGGTCAACGCATGGGGCCGGATTCGCATGGCTGCGGTCCGCTGATTCCGGCTTTGTCCGAAACCGGCCGCCCGCTCCGCCAGCAGATCTTCGAACGGGTCCGTGCGGCTGGATTCATTCCGCGTGTGCAGGTCGCCAAGGAACTGGCAATAAGCCCCGCTACGGTGACTACGCTGACCTCTGAATTGATCGAGATGGGTCTGGTCGAGGAATTCGCTACTCCGCGCGATGGTGAATCCGGTCGCGGTCGTCCGGCGGTGGCGCTTGGTGTGCGACCCGACGCGCATCTCGTCGCCGGGATCAAGCTTTCGGATCGCGAAAACACCGCCGTCATCGTTGACTTCGCCGGAAACCTCATCGCCGATCTTGCCATGCCGCATCAGCCGGGCGCGATGGATCTGTCCGATCTCACGGACCTGACCGCCGATCTGGTCGATCAGATCTGCCGCAAGGCCGGAATTGACCGGGCCAGCCTCAGCGCGGTGGGTCTCGGTGTACCCGGTTTCGTCGATGCGGCGGCAGGGATAGCGCATTGGACGCCGATCCTGTCCGGGCGCCATGCGCCATTGGCGCAGACCATCTCAGCCCGCCTCGGCTTGCCGGTCCATATCGACAACGATGCCAACCTGGTAACGCTGGCGGAGCTTTGGTTTGGTGCCGGGCGGCACTTGTCAGATTTCGCCGTCGTCACGATAGAACATGGCGTCGGCATGGGTTTCGTATTGAATCACCGCATCTATCGCGGCGCGCAGGGTCTGGGGATGGAGCTTGGCCATACTAAGGTGCAGCTCGACGGCGCGCTCTGCCGCTGCGGTCAGCGCGGCTGTCTTGAAGCCTATGTTGCCGACTACGCCCTCGCACGCGAGGCGACGACTGCATTGAACTGGACAAACCGCGAAAACCGCTCGCTCAACATCCTTCTCGAAAGTCTTTACGATCACGCCAAGGCGGGCAATCAGGCGGCGCGGTCGATCTTTCACCGGGCCGGGCGGTTCCTGGCCCTGGGGCTGGCCAATGTCGTGAACCTTTTCGATCCGGAACTGATTATCCTGTCAGGCGAACGGATGCGCTATGACTACTTGTACGCCAATGAGACCTTGGCCGAGATCAAGGCGCTGGCGCTGAACACCGGCCGCCCGGCCCCGAAGATCGAGATTCATGCCTGGGGCGATCTGCTTTGGGCGCATGGTGCCGCGGCTCTTGCGCTTTCGGCCGTGACCGAGGGGCTGCTCGCCCCGGCGCGCGAGATCGCCGCGCAATGAAGGCCCTGATCCCAGCGCTTGTTTTTGCGATTCCGGCCTGTGCAGAGCCTGTTTTCATCAATCAAGCGGCGGGTCTTCCCGCGCCACACGTCTATGACGGGGGGTGGGAACACTTTGTTGGCGGCGGCGTTGCGGTCTTCGATTGCAACGGTGACGCGCGGCCGGATCTTTTTGCCGCGGGCGGCGAGAACCCTGCCCGGCTGTTCGTCAACACCACCTCGGATGCCCTTGCGCCCATCACGTTTGCCGAGGGCGATCTGCCGGAAATCAGGGGCACGACCGGGGCCTACCCGCTGGATATAGACGGCGACGGTACCCTTGACCTCGCGCTCCTTCGGGTCGGACCGGACATGCTGCTGCGCGGCGGTCCGGACTGCACCTTCGCCGACGCTTCCGCAAATTGGGGCTTTCATCCCCGTGACGCCTGGACGACGGCCTTTTCCGCGACATGGGAGCAGGGGCAAGACCGCCCCACCCTCGCCTTCGGCCACTACGTCGACCGCTCCAATCCGGACGGCCCGTTCGAGGCCTGCGATACCTCCGACCTTTATCGTCCGCACGGCGAAGGGTACGGCCCGTCCGAAACCATCACGCCCGGCTACTGTGCCCTGTCGATGCTGATCACCGACTGGCAGCGCAAGGGGGAGCCGGAACTGCGCATCTCCAACGACCGCCACTATTATGTGCGCGGCGGTTACGAACAGATGTTCCGGCTGAATCCCCTTGCAGAGCGATCGGAAGACTGGCCGCATGTTTCGCTCTGGGGCATGGGCATCGCCAGTCAGGATATCACCGGCGACGGGCTGCCTGAGGTGATGATGACCTCCATGGGCGATCAGCTTTTGCAGATCAACACGGGCACTGGCTTCATCAACGCGCCCTACGAAATCGGAACCTATGCCCATGTGCCCTTCACCGGCGATGACGGCCGCCCCTCAACCGGCTGGCATGCGGAGTTCGGGGACATAGACAATGACGGGCGCGTCGACCTGTTCATCTCCAAGGGCAATGTCGACCAGATGCCGTCCAACGCTATCCATGATCCGAACAATCTGCTCATGCAGCAGTCGGACGGCAAGTTCCTTGAAAAAGCCGATACCGCAGGTATCGCGACGACCGAACGGTCCCGTGGCGCCGCGCTGGCCGATCTGGATGGCGACGGCCGCCTTGATATCGTCGTGATGAACCGCCGCGCGCCGATGGAGATCTGGCGGAACGCGACCAAAGAAACGGGTCATTGGGCTGGAATTGAGCCTGTTTCGGTTGGAAACACCCGAGCCGTCGGGGCGTGGGTGGAGTTGCGCGCCGGGGGCCGGACCCAGACCCGCGAAATCACGGTGGGCGGCGGACATGCGGGCGGACAGGCCGGGCCGTTGCACTTTGGATTTGGGACCGAGACCTCCGCCGACGTGCGGGTGATCTGGCCCGACGGCACCCGGTCAGATTGGACGCCGGTTCCGATTGACCGTGTGACCCGGGTTCTGCGGGACGGTCACGGGCTGAAACTGGGTCACTAGCGGTCGACCGGCAAACCGCTTGGCACGCGCTCCGGCACACCAAGCCGCCCCGCAATCGCGCCTTCGTCGGTCAATGCGTCAAGGAAGCCGACGAGGGCATCGATATCCTCGTTCGTCATCGCATGACCGTTCCGGGCGGCGGCCATTATTTCAGCGACTTCGGCGTCGCTCTCAAGCACAACCCAATCCGGCTTCGTCCCGTCAAGCATCGGCAAGACCGCCTGTCCACGATCATAATCGCCCAGCCCCGCAGCCGGATTGGAGTGATGGAAGAGAAACGCGCGCATATCTGACCAAGCCCCGGCATGCCCCCACGGCCCGGTCCGCATGACATTCCTCAGCGACGGGGTACGGAACGCATAAGCATCTTCAGCCCGGTTCGTTACCCGCATCCGGCCGGTATCACGCGAATGGCTTTCGAACCGCTCGGCCTTGCCGGGGCCAAGCTGCGGTTCGCCCATCGCGTGGAAATCGTGATCGGTCTGGAACGGCCCGGAATGGCAGGCCGCGCAGCCGGCCTCGCCGTAGAACAGTGTCACCCCCGTCTCGGCCAGCGGGG
>JAUIDM010000238.1 GCA_030428915.1 Alphaproteobacteria bacterium
TCGTCAACGATCCCGGCGAGGCCGCACAGGCCAAGCGCCGCATCGGCGCGGTGACCATCGGCCACCTGCCGCCGCCACTGGTGGACAGCACCGTGCCCGACGACCTGAATCGCCTTGAGCGGCTCCTAGACGAATATTCCACCGCCGACGGACTCGACCCCGCCCGTCGTGACAGGCTGATCCAGTCGATCCGGGACGAGGCACGCGGGCGCGGCGTCGAAGACGACCTCGGCATTCCCGAGGATGCCTCGCCCGCCGAGGCGATCACCCGCATCGACCGCTTCGTCTGCGACATCAAGGAAAGCCAGTATGGCGACGGTCTGCATATCTTCGGGACCGGCCAGTGCGGCGCCGAGGAACGCGCAGGTCTGATCGCCGCGCTGAACGGCGGCCGGGTCGACGCCGGCCCCTCCGGCTCGCCTTTCCGGGGCCGGACGGACGTGTTGCCCACGGGGCGCAACCTTTTCACCACCGACCCGCGCGCGGTACCCTCGCGCGCCGCCCACGTTCAGGGTGTGAAGCTGGCGGAAGAACTCTTGCGCCGCCACCTTCAGGACCACGGCGACTGGCCCAAATCGCTGGTCGTCGATCTGTGGGGTTCTGCCACGATGCGGACGGCGGGTGAAGAATTCGCAATGGCGCTGCACCTTGCGGGGCTTTCCCCGAAATGGGACGATGGGTCAGAGCGCGTCTCGGGCTTCGAGGTGATCCCACTCGCCCTGCTCCGCCGCCCCCGGATTGATGTCACTTTGCGCGTATCTGGCCTGTTCAGAGACGTTTTCCCCGGGTTGGCCCAGCTTTTCGAAGCCGCTTCGAAGGCTTTGGCGGACAGGGAGGAGGCGCCCGAGGACAACCCCTATCTACGCAGTTCTCCCCGCGTCTTCGGCCCGAAGCCAGGTCTTTATGGCCTGGCCATGGGCGCGACGATCGAGGATTACGCTCCTGAAGGTCAACAGGCGGCGGGCGAGGCCTGGCTGTCGGGTTCCGAATGGGCCATCGACGCTACGGGCGCGGCCCATCCGGCGCGTGCGGCGCTCGAGGAGCAGGTGAAAGCCGCCGACGGCTTCGTCCATATCCAGGATCTGGCCGAGACCGACCTGCTGCTGGCGTCCGACTATGCCGCTCATGAGGGCGGCTTTGCCGCTGCCGTCGCAAAGCTGGGGGGCGAAGCGCCCGCACTCTACCACCTCGACGCAACGCGCCCCGACGCGCCCCGCGCCCGGACACTGCCAGAAGAGATCGGCCGCGTCGTCCGTGCCCGCGCCGCGAACCCGAACTGGGCTGACGGCATGATGCGCCACGGCTTCCGCGGCGCGGCCGAAATTGCCGCGACACTCGACCACATGGCGGCCTTCGCCCATCTTGCCCGCGCGGTTCCGGCGCATCTATTCGACCTCTACCACGATGCCACTCTGGGCCGCGACGACGTGGTCGCCTTCATGGCAGACGAAAACCCCGCCGCGCTTCAGGCGATGCGCGACCGTTTCGCAGCACTTCGCGATGCAGGCCTCTGGGTCACCCGACGCAATTCCATCGCGATGGGGGCAGGAGAATGAGTGAGCCGATCGTCAAAGGGTGGTGCCCCGGCGCGCTGAGACCCATGATGTCAGGCGATGGGCTTGTCGTGCGCATTCGGCCGCGCGGTGGACGCCTGACGCCCGAACAGGCCAAAGGCATCGCCGTGCTTTCGGCGCGCCATGGAAACGGGCTCATCGACCTTTCCGCCCGCGCCAATGTCCAGCTTCGCGGCGTGACCGAGGCGGAGCATGCCCCATTGATCGAAGGGCTTTCCGCCCTCGGTCTGATCGACGAGACGACCGAGGCCGAAAGCCGCCGCAACATCGTCGTCACACCCTTCTGGCGGTACGGCGACGGAACTGTCGAAATCGCCAGCGCGCTGGAACATGCGCTCGTGGCACCGGACGCTCCGGAACTCCCTGGAAAGTTCGGATTTTCGGTCGATTCAGTCTTCCGCCCCTCAATTCTCGGCGGTGTTTCCGCCGACATCCGGATCACGCCGCATTGTGAGGGCTGGCTCGTATATGCCGATAGCTTCATCACAGGGGCCGTGGTCGATACTCCGGAGGTGGTGGCAGAGGCTGCCATGGAACTCGCACGTTGGTTCATTTCTGCGGGCGGGATTGTTGACGGGCGGGGTCGAATGGCGCGGCTCTGGCCGAACGAGTCACCCGCCCGCCGTAACCAGAAGCTCCCGACACGGTTTCAGCAAGGTGGGGTGAATTTCGCGGCAGATGGCATTGCCTCAGTGGGGCCACATGACATTGGCTTCCTCGTTGGCTTCGAATTCGGCCAGATCACCGCAGAAACCATGTCTTTCCTTGCGGAAAATGGTCCCTTGCGGATCACGCCTTGGCGCATGGTCCTGGTCGAAGGTGCGACCGCTCTGCCCGCCATTCCCGGTCTGATCACCGATCCCGCCGACCCGATGCTGCGCGTCACCGCCTGCACCGGTGCGCCCGGCTGTCCCCAGGCGCTTGTCGAGACGCGACCGCTGGCCCGTGCGCTTTGCACTTTTCTCACCCCCGATGACCGGCTCCACGTCTCCGGTTGCGCCAAGGGATGCGCCCATCCTGGCCCTACCCCGCTGACGCTGGTGGGGCGCGCCGACGGCACGGTGGATCTGATCCGGGGCGGCACCGCTGCCGACACGCCTTCGCGGACCGGGCTATTGCCCGCGACGCTCGCCACCAATCCCGCCCTTCTCACCGAGACCGAAGATGCCCCATAGCTACCAGACCGACGGCGCCGCGATTTACCTCGAAAGCTTCGCCACGATCCGTGCCGAGGCCGACCTTGCCCGCTTCACGCCGGAAGAAGAGGCCGTGGTCGTGCGCATGATCCACGCCGCCGGGATGGTGGGGCTTGAGGCGCATGTGCGCTTTTCCCCCGGCATGGCGATCGCCGCCCGCGCAGCGCTGGAGGCTGGCGCGCCGATCCTGTGCGACGCCCGCATGGTCAGCGAGGGGATCACGCGTGCCAGATTGCCTGCCAACAACGAGGTCATCTGCACGTTGCAGGACCCGCGCGTGCCCGGATTGGCGAAGGAGATGGGCAATACCCGCTCCGCCGCCGCGCTGGAGCTGTGGCGGCCATATCTGGAGGGGGCCGTGATCGCCATCGGCAACGCGCCGACTGCGCTCTTCCACCTCCTGAACATGCTCGAGGACCCGGCCTGCCCGCGCCCCGCGGCGATCATCGGCTGCCCGGTGGGCTTCGTGGGTGCGGCCGAATCGAAGGATGCGCTCATGCAGGATCTGCCCGCGCCATCCGTCATCGTGAAAGGCCGCCTTGGCGGCTCGGCGATCACGGTCGCCGCCGTCAATGCGCTTGCAAGCCGGAAGGAATGAGCATGGGCAAGGTCATCTGCGTCGGCCTCGGCCCTGGCGACCCCGATCTTATGAGCGTCAAGGCCGATCGGCTGGTGCGGTCCTCTACCCACATCGCCTATTTCCGCAAGGCGGGCTACGACGGGCAGGCAAGAAAGATCGTGAACGGAATGCTCCGCGCGGACGCCACAGAATATCCGATGGAATATCCCGTCACGACCGAGATCCATTTCTCCGATCCCGAATACAACCGCGTGATGGCGGAATTCTACGAAGTGTGGGCCGAGAAACTGGCAAAATTGGCCGAAACAGAGACTGTTCTGGTGCTCTGCGAGGGCGATCCTTTTTTCTACGGCAGCTTCATGCATCTCTACACGCGGCTTCGTGAAAGGCGCGCGGTCGAGGTCGTTCCCGGCATCACCGGCATGTCGGGCTGCTGGACCGCAACCGGCGAGCCGATCACTTGGGGCGATGACGTGCTGACCGTCGTCACCGCAACGATGGGCGAGGAGGAACTGACCCGCCGAATCCGCGACACCGACGCGCTGGTCGTGATGAAGATCGGCCGCAACCTGGACAAGCTGAAGCGCTGCCTGACGGCGGCCGGCAGGCTTGACACCGCGTGGCTGGTAGAGCGCGGGACGATGACCGACCAGAAGGTGCACCGGATCAGCGAAGCCCCCGCCAAGGTGCCCTATTTCTCCATCGCCGTCGTGCACGGACAGGGGCGGCGGCCATGAACGGCTGGATCGCGGTCGCGGGCCTCGGGCCGGGCGACGAAGCTCTGGTGACCGACGAGGTTCGGGCTGCTCTGGCGGAGGCGACGGACGTTGTCGGATACATTCCTTACGTCGCCCGCGTTGCGCCCCGCGATGGGCTGACACTGCATCCTTCCGACAACCGCGTGGAACTGGACCGCGCGGGCCATGCGCTCGACATGGCCGACGCGGGCAAGCGCGTCGTCGTGGTGTCGTCCGGTGATCCCGGCGTCTTTGCCATGGCCTCGGCGCTTTTCGAAGCACTCGAAGCGCGGCCTGACGCGCAGGCATGCGACATCCGCATCCTTCCCGGCATCACCGCGATGTTGGCGGCCGCCGCACGGCTTGGCGCACCGCTGGGCCACGATTTCTGCGCGATCAACCTGTCCGACAATCTCAAGCCGTGGAACCTGGTGGAACACCGTCTGCGGCTGGCGGCACAGGCTGGATTCGCGATGGCCTTCTACAACCCGCGCTCGAAAAGCCGCCCGCACCAGTTCGCCCGTGCGCTGGAGATCCTGCGAGAGGAGGCGGGACCGGACACCCTCATCTCGTTCGCCAGGGCGGTAACGACGCCCGACGAGGCGCTGAACACCGTGACCCTTGCCGAGGCAACGCCGGAAATGGCCGATATGCGTACCGTGGTGATCGTCGGCAACCGCGACACCCGCCGCGTCGGGCGCTTTATCTACACGCCGAGGTCGGCGCGGTGAGCGAGAAACGCCATCACCTCCTCCACGTCCCGCGCAACGCGGCGGGGCGGCAGGCTTGGCCGGTCGATCAGGATCACCGGGATTCCAAGCCGACGCGCTGCGTCGAGTTTTGCCCGCGCACCGCTCCCTCCCGAATTCTTTGCGACAATGTGGGTGATCCGGTGGTCCGTCAGAAGCGCGAGGTCTCCCGCTTCGGTGAAAGGGCCGCGCGCGATCACCGCTTCGGCGTCCGGCAGCGGCAGCGCGCCCTCGACCGGGTCGACGAGGCGCATCAGGTAGTGATGCTGTGGCTCGGCACTGAAGCCCGCCAGATTCTGTTTACCGATCGCGAGGAAGATGCGGGCCCGGTCTTTGGGAAGGGCGGCGATGGCGGCCTGAAGATCGGGAACATGGGTCCAGTCATCACCTTCGTCCGCCTGCCACGGCGCGCGTTCAAAGGCGCAGAGCGGCGTGTTCGTCCTTTCACAGGCCGAAATCGCATTCCGGCTCATCTGTGCCGCGAAGGGATGGGTCGCGTCGATGACGTGGGTTATGCTCTCGGCGTTCAGGTAGCGGGCGAGTCCCTCTGCGCCGCCGAAGCCGCCGATGCGGGTCGGCAGCGGCTGTGCCACAGGCGTCTCGGTGCGTCCGGCATAGGAGAAGACCGCCGTTATGCCCACGGTCGCGAGGTGGCGGGCGAGACTGGAGGCCTCCGTCGTGCCGCCGAGAAGAAGGACGCGCGTCATGAGTGATCCCTGGCTGACGATCATCGGTCTGGGCGAGGATGGCCCGTCGGGTCTTTCCGAGGCAAGCCGCGTCGCCCTGAATGGCGCCGATATCATCTTCGGCGGGCCACGTCATCTGGCTTTAGTGGATGCCGGTGGACGCGGGCGGGAATGGCCGGTGCCGTTCAGCATCGACCCTGTTCTGGCGGAAAAGGGCCAGAAGGTGGTGGTACTCGCCTCCGGCGATCCGTTCTGGCACGGCGCCGGCGGGACGCTGTCCGCCCATCTTTTACCCGGCGAATGGATCTCGCATCCCGCGCCCTCGACCTTTGCACTGGCCGCCTCGCGGCTCGGCTGGCGGCTGGAGGAAGTGGTCTGCTTCGGCCTTCACGCCGCCCCGTTCGAGCGGCTCATTCCCGTCATTGCGCGCGGTGTGCGGATGATCTGCCTCGTCCGCGACGGCGCGGCCGTGTCGTCGCTGGCGGAATGGCTGGCGGCGTGCGGCTTCGGTCCGTCGCGGCTGACGGTTCTGGAATCGCTCGGTGGCCCGTCCGAGCGTATCCGTCACTCCTCGGCGGAGGGATTCGACATCACGGATGCGACCTATCCGGTCGCGGTCGCCATCGCGGCGGACGGTGCTGCGGGCCTATCGCGGGCCTCGGGTCTTCCGGATGAGCTTTTCGCCTCGGACGGGGTGATGACAAAGCGGCCGGTTCGGGCCCTGACGCTCTCTGCGCTGGCGCCTCGACCCGGCGAGGTGCTCTGGGATCTCGGCGCGGGATCGGGTTCGATCTCGGTCGAATGGTGCCTCGCTGCGCCGGGGGCGACCGCACAGGCGATTGAAAGCCGGGCCGATCGGGCGGCAAATGTGCGGGCGAATGCCGCTTCGTTCGGCGTGGCGCATCGTCTGACCTTGACTGAAGCGGACTGGTCCGCAGTCGTTGCGGACATGCCGAAACCGGATGCAGTGTTCATTGGCGGCGGGGCGAGTTTGGCTGGAATAGAGTCTGTCTGGGCAGCAATTCCGGCGGGAGCGAGGCTTGTCATCAACGCGGTGACGATAGAGTCGGAGGCGCTTTTGGCGCGGTGTTATACCGAAAAGGGTGGCGACCTGATGCGGTTCGAGATTGCAGGCGCTGGCCCGCTGGGCCGGATGCGCGGCTGGGAACCGGCGCGGCCGGTCGTTCAGTGGAGTGTCATCAAATGAGGGTTGCCGGGATCGGCTTTCGCGGGGCGGCGACTGTGGCCTCGCTGATAGACGCGCTGGAACGCGCGGGCGGTGGGGCAGAGTTGCTGGCAAGCGCTTCGGCCAAGGCAGATGCCCCGGCGGCACAGGCTTTGGCGGCAGAACTGGGACTTGTCATCTGCGGTTTCGGGCGCGAGGCGCTCGCGGCGCAAGTG
>JAUIDM010000239.1 GCA_030428915.1 Alphaproteobacteria bacterium
ATCCGTCCCAGAACCGGGTGATCCTGGGTCGCCTCATGCGCGTCGCCCCATCGCCAGCTTTCCACATTCGGCCCGTAGTTTTCGGACAGGGACAGAAGTGCGTCGTCAAGAGCCATCCGCGCGATATCGGTGCAGCTTTCCTTTGGCGCCGACTGCATCACGTCACACCAGCGCGATGCGCCGTCGATATCGCGGTACACGCGTTCGATGAAAAGGGGCTCCACATGGGTGAAAGTATCGGCGAGCGGTCCCAGTTCATCCTGGATCAGCCGGTTTTGCAGCGCCCGAACCCAGGCGGCATAGATCAGCGGTTCCGGCAGATGCTCGTTCATGTTGCCGTCCCATTCGGCCAGTACCTCCAGCGCCCGCTGGCGCAGCCGGTCCGGCGTGCCATCGGGTGCGGCCTCGCCGGTGAACCAAAGGTCAGCCGCGATCAGGGGCAGGATCGTGCGGGCGGCGGGCGACACGGTATCGAGCTGCGCCGCGATAAAACTTTCACGGCTGTGAACCTCGCGTTCCTGCATGAGCCGGGTCCAGCGCTGAACGCGCTGGGTGTCACCCCAGGTGAAACTCACATGGCGCGGGAAGGGACGGTCGACGAGCTTGTTGTTGGTATTGCCGACGATGCCGCCCGACGGATTAACGAAGCGGGGATTGAGCGCGAAGGGCAGGCGGCCCTGCCACTGGTTTTCCGCCATCCACCCAAGCGACGGCAACCGCCCCTGGCCCTGCATCCGCTCATGCCGCGCGGGCATCGCCCCGAACATCACCAGCGCGATCCCGTCCTGATCGGCCATTGTCACGTTCATCGCCGGAGCCACGAAGTCCTTTCCGGCCGCAATGCCCTCCTCGACGCTTTGGGCCTGCATCAGGTTCAGGGCCGCGGACATCGAGGGATCCTCCGCCGTCAGTGCCGTCCAGCTCAGCGCCGCGACATGGCCCGGCGGCGTGACAGAGGCGAGGTCGAAATGGGTGCCCGGCAGGATCGGGCCGTTTTTGCTCCATCTGAGCGTGACGGTGATTGGCGGCGCATCCTTGATCTCGATGATCGATTTTCTGCTCTCGAAGGTGTTCCAGCCGTCGCCGGTGCGGTACCGCTCGGGATCGGCGGGGTTCAATTCCTCGATGTGGATGTCCTGATCGTCGACCCAGGCCGCGCCGATGCCCCAGCCAAGACCGCTGTTGCGTCCGGCCAGGACCACAGGAATGCCGGGGATCGTTGCACCGATCACCCCGCCCGAACTCAATTCCAGCCGCGCCAGATACCAGAGCGACGGTGCGGAAAAGTCCACATGCGGGTCATTGGCCAGAAGCGAACCGCCAGCCGCCGCGCGCGACGGCGCTGCTGCCCATGCGTTGGACGCGCCGGCAAAGACGGGCGAGGGCAATGGTACCAGCGGATCGTCCGCCCGGCTCAATGCTGCATAAGACCGGGGCACGCCGGGCACGAGGCTCGCATAAGGAGGCAGGGCCGCAACGCCTTCGCCGGGAATATCCGGCATCAGGTCGCGCGCCCAGTCCTCAGATAGCAGCGAAAGGCGGGCGCGCATGACCTCCGCGCCCGCCTGAGCGCTGTTCCGGAATGCCATCAGTTTCAGGATCGCCAGCGAATCCGCCGGCTGCCAGTAGGCGATTTCATTCGAAAAGAGGAAGAATTCAGGTGCGCCGCGCCCCTTTGCCTGGGCATTCACGGTGCCGATCCAGGCGTTGACGCCACGGGAATAGGCCTCCAGCGCGGCGCGCGTCGGATCATCCTGGGACGAGAGGGACCGCGCGGCAAGCCCGTAAAGATCAAGCCGACGCATCAATTCGTCGCTGCGGGCCGTTCGCGTTCCGAAAAGCTCTGACAGGCGACCCTGCACCGTGCGCCTGAGGACCGTCATCTGCCAAAGGCGGTCCTGCGCATGAGCAAAACCCAACGCGAAAAACACATCCTCGTCCGTGGAACCAAAGATGTGTGGCACATCGGCGGTATCGCGGACGATCTCGATCCGGCCCGATATTCCCTCGACTCGGAAATCCTCGTCATAATCGGGCAACGACCGCGATGCGAAATAGTAGGTCAGCGTGACGGCACCCGCCGCCAGCAGCAACAGCCCCGAAAGGATACGCATGAGCCAGCGAAAAGCGGTGAGCATGATACTCCGCAAGGACAGGTCGGTCCGGCGCGCCCAGCCCCGCCGGACCCATGAACCGGTTGACGGCACGGGCAGGGCGGTTAACTAGGACAGAACAGCCCGAACCGCAATGATCTTGGGAGGATGCGATGGCAAAGGTGGCATTTCTTGGCCTTGGCGTGATGGGGTTCCCCATGGCCGGGCATCTGGTGGCCAAGGGGCATGAGGTTACCGTCTACAATCGCAGTTCCGAAAAGGCCGGGGCCTGGGTCGCCCGGCATGGTGGCAATTCGGCACCGACACCGGCGGCCGCAGCCGCCGGGCAGGAATTCGTCATGGCCTGCGTCGGCAATGACGAGGATCTGCGCGCGGTCTGCCTTGGCGATGATGGTGCCTTTGCCGGAATGGCAAAGGGGTCGGTCTTCGTGGATCACACGACCGTTTCAGCGGCAGTCACGCGTGAGCTCGCCGCCATAGCCGGAGAACGCGGCATCGGCTATGTCGACGCGCCGGTTTCGGGCGGACAGGCAGGGGCCGAAAACGGGGTTCTATCGGTCATGTGCGGCGGCGATGCCGATACCTATGCCGGTGCAGAACCCGTGATTGCCGCCTATGCCCGGATCTGCCGACGCCTCGGCGATACCGGCGCGGGGCAGCTTGCAAAGATGGTCAACCAGATCTGCATCGCGGGGCTTGTCCAAGGCCTCTCCGAGGGTCTGCATTTCGCCGAAAAAGCCGGGCTCGACATCGAGGAACTGGTCGAGGTGATCAGTCAGGGTGCGGCCGGGTCCTGGCAAATGGTCAATCGCCACAAGACCATGAAGGACGGCAAGTTCGACTACGGCTTTGCCGTCGACTGGATGCGCAAGGATCTTGGAATCTGCCTCGCGACCGCCAACGAAAACGGTGCGAGCCTGCCGGTCACCGCGCTTGTCGATCAATTCTACAAGGATGTGCAGAAGATGGGCGGCGGACGCTGGGATACATCCAGCCTGATCGCGCGGCTCAGAAAGCTGGGATAGTCCGCCCAGTGCCCTTGGCGCAAACGTCTTCATCGGGGAGGGAGCAAACGTCCCATCATGCGTTCCGTCTTGCCGTCCAGGCAGCCTTCTCACAGAGGCATGGATTCGACGGAACTGGAACCGGATAGCGTAACACCCTGCAACTTGACTGCCGCCGTGAGCGCAAGACACGCTGCATGACGCGAGGCATTGGGGACGGGGATGTGGCAGGTCACTTCGCCTGGGAAAAAGACCGCCATAGACACAGCGTAACCGATCCCGACAAAGGTGCGGCGAACCGCGTGGCGCGTTCAGGCGATTACCGGGATAGTGGTCAGGCGTAACGGTGGACTTGGCCGACTGCGCAATCAATCGTCGCGTATCGCCCGATCGAGGTTCCTTGCCTTGGCGAGTTCCGCCTCATCCACCTTGACCAGCCCGTTCAGCCGGGTTGAGGTCAGGTCGGCGTTCAGAAGTCTTGCGCCGCCCATCTCTGCGCCCGACAGGTCAGCGCCGCCAAGAGTTGCCATGCTGAGATCGGCATTGGTGAAATTGGCGCCTCTAAGCCGCGCGAATTCAAGATCGGCCCGCATCAGGTTTGCGCCCGTGAAATCCGCGCCTTCCGCCCGAACCTGGCGCAGGACCCCGCGCATGAGCCCCATCGATTGGTTCTTCATGTCGGCGGACAGGTCGGCGCCAACGAAAGAAGCGCCGGTCAGGTCCGCACCGGTGAAATTTGCCGCCGCACGGGAGCCGGACAGATCGGCCCCGGCAAGGTTCGCTTTCAGGAACTGGGTCTGGAAGAGGCTTGCTTCGCTTAGTTTCGCACCGGTCAGGTCGGCGCCGATCAGCCACGCCTGATCGAGCAGCGCGCCCGTCAGGTCCGCTCCGGCCAGATTGGTTCCGTTCAGTCGCGCTGCGCGCAAAACTGCCTCCGAAAGGTCGAGACCGGAAAGGTCGAGGCCGTTCAGACGCCGCCCGGTCAGATCGGCGCCTGCCGCAGCTTCGGCTGCAACCTCGTCCCGGGTCATCTCTGCGGTTGTCATCTGCGGAGAATCAAGGTCGACACCCGACGGCAAGTCCTGCGCTCCTGCCTCACAGGACAGAAGCGATACGGCCATCACCGCGATTTGAACCAGCCGGCGCAAGGCCAAACTTCCAATGACGGGTCGGGGATGTACACGATAACACGCCTGCCACCGGTCCCGCATGATACTAAAGTCGTAGTAGCAGCACAGCTTGCCGGGTACCGCATTCCGTGTAACACTTGAGATTGCGGGAAGGGACGTAATGGCGGTCCGGCGCGTCCGTCGTCGTGACGGAGCAACGTTTTAGTTGTTTCATCGGATCGCTGCCCAACAGGAGGTCTGATGAATGACATCCATGTCCGTTGTCGCGCAGTCTGCAACAGTGAAATCTGCACTCGTTGTCGATGACCACCCGCTTTATTGCGACGCACTCGCATCCATGATGGAAAGCGTGTTTCGTATCCGCAAAGTCCGCAAGGCTGCCTCTCTGGCCGAGGCTATGGACGTGCTGCGCGACCGGTTTTCGCCCGATATCGTGATGCTGGACCTCAACCTTCCAGATGTATCGGGGCTGAGCGGTTTCATGAAGATCAAGGACAAGGCGCAAGATGTGCCGGTCGTCGTCATATCGGCGATTACGTCGGCCGATGTCGTACAGTCGGTGATGTCGGCGGGCGCTGCGGGGTTTATTCCGAAGGACCTCGGGCGCGAGCGTCTGAAGGCCGCGATGCTCGACATATCCGATGGCAAGTCCTTCGTGCCACCAGGCTACGCCGATGCGGCGCCACGCGCGCCCGAGGATACGTCGATTGCCGATATCTCGCGGCGGATTGCGGCCCTGTCGCAGCAGCAAAGCCGGATTTTGTCGCTGATCTGCAAAGGCAAGCCGAACAAGCTGATCGCCTATGAAATGCAATTGGCCGAGGCCACGGTCAAGGCGCATATCACGACGCTTCTACGCAGGCTCGGCGTCCGTAACCGGACCCAGGCCGCGCTTCTGGTGCGTGAGGTATCGATCCGCCACAGCCTTCAGTAACACAGGGTCAACCAGAGTGGGCGAAGAGGGGAGGCTTCGGCTGCTATGAACATCAGGGATTTTCCGCTGAGCGGTGCCGAGGCCGTTTCCGTTGCCGTATCGCGCGCGCGAGACGCAGAGGTTGCCGTAGCCGAAATTGCCGCAGCCGTCGCCCCGGCGGATCCGAGCTTCGTCCTTTTGTTCGTTCCGAACGGGCTTGACCGCACGGCACTATCGCGTGCGCTTTCCGCAACGCCGCCGACAGCGGCTGTCTTCGGCTGCACTACCGCCGGGCAGATTACACCGCGGGGCTATGAAAACGACGCCCTGGTCGCGCTCGCATTCCGGCGCGCACATTTCCGTGTCGCCTCCACCTTGATCAAGCCGCTGACTCCCGTTCACATCGCCGAGGTCGTGCGCCAGACCGAGGCACTCAGCGCCCGCCTTCCGGCCATGCCGGGGCGGCGCAGACTGGCGCTTATCTTCGCCGACGGCCTTTCGAAGCAGGAGGATATCCTGGTCGCCGCCCTGGAGGCAGGTTTGCGCGACATTCCGGTCTTTGGCGGTTCAGCCGGCGACGGTCTCAATTTCACTGAAACCTGCGTGTTGCATGGCGGCGCGCTGCACGGCAATGCTGCCGTCCTCGTTCTGATCGAAACCGATCTGGCCTTTCGGGGCATCGGTTTCGATCATTTCCAACCTACCGCGAAGCGAATGGTCGTGACCCGCGCCGTGCCCGAAGAACGGCTGGTGCTGGAGATCAATGGTGCGCCTGCCGCAGCAGAATACGCCCGCCTCGCAGGGGTGCCGACCAGTGCGCTTTCACCGCTGGTCTTTGCCGAAAACCCGGTATTGGTGCGCAACGGTTCTGCCTATCACGTCCGTGCCATTCAGGGCATCGCCGAAGGGGGCGGTCTGACCTTCCTGTCAGCGATCGATGATGGTCTGCTGCTGACGCTAGGGCGCGGCAAGGAAATCGTGCGCACACTCGACGCGGGTCTTTCCGTCCGCGACGAGGCCGGTACGCCACCCGAACTGGTCCTCGGCTTCGATTGCTGCCTGCGCAAGCTGGAGATCGAGCACAAGGGGCTGGGCGCCGCCGCATCCGAACGCTTCAAGGCCCATCGGGTCGTCGGCTTCAATACTTACGGCGAGCAGCATCTGGGCGTGCATGTGAACCAGACCTTCGTTGGCATCGCCTTTTTCGGGCCGAAGGAGGGGCCGGCGCTTTGATCGACCCGACGGACCCGCCCGATGTCCAGATCGCCAAACAGGCAAAGATCATCGAGGCGCTGACCCGGCGCGCCGAGCGCGGCCATGGTGTCGGCAGGTCGGCCTATTCGATGTTCCAGTCCGCTATCGCCTTGCAGACCGAGGTCTGGGAAAAGACGCGGGATCTGGAAGAAGCGCTGGATACACTGGGACGGGCAAGTTCGGAACTGGAGCTTGCCTACAGGTCGCAAGAGCGGATGCAGAAATCGCTCTCCGATGCGATGGCGGCGGTTGAGGGTGGATTTGCGCTTTTCACGGATGACCGCCTGGAGGTCTGCAACGATCATTTTCGCAGCCTGCTGCCCGATGTGGAGCCGCTGATCGTTCCGGGACTTTCCTTTGACGAATATCTCGGCGCTGTCGCCGCCAGCAAGTTTCTGCGCAGGCGGGGCGCCGAGGAAGTCGGTCGCGCGGCCGGTGCGGGGGCGAAGCCGCGCGAC
>JAUIDM010000240.1 GCA_030428915.1 Alphaproteobacteria bacterium
CGGAATGCCTTCTGCAGGGGCGGCACCAGGTATTCGGCCAGGCCGCTCGCATATTGTGAACTCGTTACCTGGATAATGAAGCTCGCCCTGCGGGGAAACTCCGGCGACTGCTGCGCCGCAGCCGGCACGGCCGCAGCCAACAGCGCCATGGCGAGGAGACCGTGCAGCCTCCCCGCCATCGGACTCACGCGAGAACCCCGTCGCAGCGCGCGCAGGTCCCCGCATGCGCATGACTGCCGACATCGGGCAGGATCTTCCAGCAGCGCTGGCATTTTTCGCCTTCGGCCTCTTCGAAGACCACCCCGACGCCCGGCACTTCGGGCAGGCGGAAGGCTTCATTCGGTGCCGGATCGCCGGTCAGGCTGATACCCGAGGTGATGCAGATATCGGCAAACGGGACCGACCGCAGCGCCGTCAGCACCTCCGCATCCTCGACATGGACCACGGGTGCGGCCTCAAGCGACGCGCCGATCACCTTGGCGGTGCGCTGGACTTCCAGCGCCGCCGTCACGACGCGGCGGACGCGGCGGATCTTGTCCCATTTCTGCGCGAGCGGCTCGTCGAGCCAGTCGCCGGGCGTCTCGGGCATATCCTGAAGGTGGACCGAGGAGTTCTCACCCGGGAACCGCGACAACCATACGTCCTCCATCGTGAAGACGAGGATCGGCGCGAGCCAGGTCGCGAGCCGGTGGAAGAGAAGGTCGAGCACCGTGCGCGCCGCGCGGCGGGTCGGGCTGTCTGCTCCGTCGCAGTAAAGCGCGTCCTTGCGGATGTCGAAATAGACCGCCGAGAGGTCCACCGTACAGAAGGTGAACAAGGTCTGGAACACGCCCTGGAAGTCATACTTCGCATAACCCTTGCGGACGGTGTGGTCGAGTTCCGCCAAGCGGTGCAGCACCCAGCGTTCCAGTTCCGGCATGTCGGCCGGTTTCACCCGTTCGGCGTCGGAGAACCCGGCGAGGTTGCCCAGAAGGAAGCGCATCGTATTGCGCAGGCGCCGATAGCTGTCCGCCGTGCCCTTCAGGATCTCCTTCCCGATGCGCAGATCGACCGTATAGTCCGACTGCGCCACCCAGAGGCGCAGGATATCGGCGCCGTATTCGTCGATAACCTCCTGCGGCGCGACGGTGTTGCCGAGCGACTTGGACATCTTCATGCCCTTCTCGTCGAGCGTGAAGCCGTGGGTCAGGACGCCATGATAGGGTGCGCGCCCCTTGGTGCCGCAGGCTTGCAGCATGGAGGAATGGAACCAGCCGCGATGCTGGTCGGTGCCCTCAAGGTAAAGATTGGCGATCCCGTCCGCCGTGCCGTCCGGCCGGTCGCGCAGCACGAAGGCATGGGTGGAGCCGCTATCGAACCACACGTCGAGCACGTCGAAGACCTGATCGTAGGCTTCGGGGTCATGGTCATTGCCCAGAACCCGTTCCTTGAACCCGTCCTTGTACCAGACATCCGCGCCCTCTTCCTCAAAGGCCGCGACGATGCGGGCATTGACGGCTTCATCCCGCAGAAGGAATTCCGGATCAGTGGGTTGCACGCCTTTCTTCACAAAACAGGTGAGCGGCACGCCCCAGGCGCGCTGGCGCGACAGAACCCAGTCGGGCCGCGCCTCGATCATCGAATGCAGGCGGTTGCGCCCGGTTTTCGGCGTCCAGGTGACCAGTTCGTCGATGGATTTGAGTGCGCGGGCGCGGATCGTGTCGCCGTAATCCCCCATGCCATCGTCGAGCTTGTGGTCGATGGCGACGAACCATTGCGGGGTGTTGCGGTAGATCAGCGGCGCCTTGGAGCGCCAGCTATGCGGATAGCTGTGCTTGATCTTGCCCTTGGCAAAAAGCTTGCCCGCCCAGGCGAGGTTCTTGATGACCGAGACGTTCGCGGGGCCTTCCTTGCCGTCGGGCTGAATGATCGCCTCACCGCCGAAAATCGGCAGATCGGCGCGGTAGGAACCGTCCGGCTCGACGTTATAGGTCATCTGAAGGCCGTGCTTCAGGCCAAGCTGATAGTCGTCGTCACCGTGCGAGGGTGCGGTATGGACAAAACCCGTGCCCGCCTCGTCGGTGACATGGTCGCCGGGGAGCATCGGGACATCGTAGTCCCATTCGCCGTTTGCACCCTCGACACCATGCAAAGGATGATACAGATGCGCGCCGGCGAACTGATCGATAGGCACACCACGAACGCGTTCATATTTTTCCACTTTAGCGGCGGTCATAACCGATTCCACTAATTCGTCAGCAATCACAAGTGTTTCCCCCACCTTTGCCGACGCGTTTTCTGCGACTTCATTCACCTTGTACAAGCTGTAAGCAATCTCCGGATTGTACGCGACGGCGCGGTTCTGCGGGATCGTCCAGGGCGTGGTGGTCCAGATCAATACGGACGAAGACATGAGATCGGCCAATGGAGTCGAGCCTCTAGCGCCTGCACTCTTCAGACTGAACCGCACCCAGATCGTATGGCTCGTATGGTCGTGATACTCGACCTCGGCCTCGGCGAGCGCGGTCTTCTCGACCGGCGACCACATCACGGGTTTGGAGCCCTGATAGAGCGTGCCGTTCATCAGGAATTTCAGGAACTCACCCGCGATCACCGCCTCGGCGTGGTAATCCATCGTGAGGTACGGATCGGCCCAGTTGCCGGTGACGCCGAGACGCTTGAACTCTTCGCGCTGGATGTCGATCCAGCCCTCGGCAAACCTGCGGCATTCCTGGCGGAAGGCGACGACATCGACGTCGTCCTTGTTCAGGCCCTTCTGGCGGTACTGCTCCTCGATCTTCCATTCGATGGGCAGGCCATGGCAGTCCCAGCCGGGGACATAGCGGCTGTCCTTGCCCATCATCTGCTGGCTGCGCACCACCATGTCCTTCAGGACCTTGTTCAGCGCGTGGCCGATATGCAGGTGACCGTTGGCATAGGGCGGGCCGTCATGCAGCGTGAAGGGCGCACGGCCCGTCTTTTCCCGCAGTCGGTCATAGATGCCGATCTTCTCCCACCGGGCCAGCCATTCCGGCTCGCGGGCAGGCAGGCCCGCGCGCATCGGGAAATCGGTTTCGGGCAGGAAGACGGTGTTGCGGTAGTCGGGTGTCGTGTCGGTATGGTCGGCGCACATTTCTGGCGGTCCTTCGGAAGGTCAATTCTGATCGAGGGGCGGCGCGACGGCTCATACGCCTTGTCCCGGCGTCTGAGGGATCAGGACGCCGGGCCGCTAATTCGAATGATGATCGCGAATATGCGTTTCATGGAACCGGCTTATAAGCAGGCCCTTCCTGATGGTAAAGAGGCGCGGCAATGCGCCGCTTGCATCGCACCCGCGCATTCGCCAAGGATCCGCTCCGAAAGGAGGCTCCATGTCCGCAATGCCCCCGCGTTTCGAGGTGACGCCGGAAGAGATCGACCGCGTGGTCGCGACCTTTTACGCGGCGATCCGCGAGCATCCTGGTCTCGGTCCCGTCTTTGCCGTCCATGTGACCGACTGGCCCGCGCATGAGGCAAAGATCGCGGGCTTCTGGCGCAACGCGATCCTCTTTGAACGCAGCTATGACGGCAACCCTCTGGCGGTGCATCAGAAGGCGGGCAATGTCCGGCCGGGCATGTTCGACATCTGGCTGGGGCTGTTCGACTCCGTGCTGAAACGCGAACTCAGGCCAGAGACGGCGGCGGCATGGTCCGCCCTCGCCCACCGGATCGGACGCGGCCTGCGCTACGGGGTGGTGGAGCGGGAAACGCTGCCGGGTGGCATCCCGAAACTGCGGTGACCGTGACGGGCCCTATCGCCGTTGTCGGCGCCGGGATCGGTGGGCTGGCGGCAGCGGCACTTCTGGCCGGAAAGGGCCGGGATGTGACGGTTTTCGATCGGTTCGAAGCGCCGAAACCGGTCGGCTCCGGCCTTGTGATCCAGCCGGTCGGGCTTTCCGTTCTGGACCGGATCGGGGTGGGTGCGGAGGCCCGGGCACTCGGCGCGCCACTCTGGCGTATGCTGGGGCACGAGGCGCAGAGCGGCAGAGCGATCCTTGATGTCCGCTACGGGCCTGATGGAGGTGACCGGTTTGGGCTCGCCATTCACAGGGCAAGCCTCTTTCATCTGCTCTATGAGGCGGCACGGGCCGCGCGCGTTCCGATCGTGGCATCTGCGATGATCGCCGCAGCGCCCGAGGTTCCCGGCGGGCGCGACCTGATCACATCGGATGGCCGCCGCTTTGGTCCTTTCGCGCTGGTCATCGACGCCGCTGGCGCGGGTTCCGCGCTGTCGCCCCTGTTGGCGAGGCCCCTGCCCTATGGCGCGATCTGGGGCACGGTGCCCTGGCAGGACGGCGCCCTGCCCGCCGGCCGGCTCAGCCAGCGCTATCTGCGGGCGTCGAAGATGGCGGGGATCATGCCGCTTGGCCGTCTGCCGGGGCAGGACAGGCCGCTGGCCGCAATCTTTTGGTCGCTGCGAAGGAACGACCTCGCGTCATGGCACGCTCGGGACCTGTCGGACTGGAAGGCCGAGGTCACGGCATTCTGGCCTGATTTCGCCCCGTTCCTAGAGACGGTGCAGCGCCATGACGACATGGTGGGGGCCCTTTACTCACACGGCACGCTCAGGCGGCCGTGGGGTAAGGGCATCGTTCATATCGGCGATGCCGCCCACCGTGCCTCGCCTCAGCTCGGGCAAGGGGCGAACATGGCATTGCTCGACGCGCTGGCATTGTCGGTGGCTTTGCTGTCGGACGCGGACAACCCGCTTGCCGTCTACGCCGCCATGCGGCGCTGGCATGTGCGGATCTATCAGGGGATGAGCCGCGCCTTCACCCCGCAATACCAGTCCGACAGCCGCATCCTGCCAATGGTGCGCGACCATCTCCTGGTGCCGGTCTCGCGCATGCCCCCGGTGCCGAGGCTTTTGTCACGCCTTGTCGGCGGCGACGTTCTGCCGCCGCTTGCCGGTCATCCGTTCCCCTGATCACCGTCCCCCTGCTGCTGCATGGCCCAGCGATTAAGGAAGGCAAGACCGGCAAGCGACAGGCCAAGGGCGAGGAAGGAGAAGACCCGTGTCAGCCCGGTCAGGCCGGAAATGTCGATCAGGAAGACCTTGGCGATGGTCAGGGCGATCACCCCCATCGCGATCCGGCGCAAGAGTTGCGAGCGCCGGGCGATGGCCTGATAGAGCAAGGCAGCGCCGAGAATCATCAGGGCAATCGTGTAGCTGTAGAGCTCATACTGGCCGATCCCCGGCAGGGAGATATCGTCGCCCTGCCAGAAGCGACGGATCTCCAGCACGGCGTAAAGCCCGAGCAGGCCAGCGCCGATTCCCGTCAGGCCCCAGCGCAGCCAGCGGGCCAGATGCGGCATACGAAGCGTCGCCCAGACAAGCGTCAGCCCCGGCAGGCCATAGGCCACCAGAAGCGTGTCGAAGACGGGTGGGCCGTAGACAAGATCGTAGCGCGTCCCGATCAGGGCGAAGAGGGGGTTGGCGGGCAGAACCGAAAGCGCCAGCGCACCGAAGCCAATTGAGCCTGCGACAGCCGCGATGCCCCAGCGTAGCCAGCGCAGCGCGCCGCCCAATTGCAGCCGGTAAAACTGGGTCAGCATCAGGATCAGCCAGGGAAGCGCGTTCAGGGTCAGTGCCCAGTGGGTAAACGCCCAATCCTCGCTCTGCCCCCCCGTCAGCCAGCGGGTTATCAGCACATTTGCAAAAAGCGCCGCATAGGCCGCAAACGCGCTTTCCAGAAAAACCCGCGCGGCCTTCCGGTCTAGCCCCTGCATCAGCCAGAGCCCGGCGGCCATCGCCGCAGCCGCGCCGCCATAGGAGGCTACGGCCTCCCACAAGGCCGCCCGTTCGACGGCCCAGAGCAGACCCGGATCGACCACCAGCCGCCACGAGAGCACGATCACGCCCGCCTGAATGAACCAGCCCATCTCGGGCAGGCGGAAGCGCCGGTCGAGCGCAGCCGCCACAACGACGAGCGCCGCAAGGGCCAGCGTCAGCGCGCCTTTCGTGGTCAGGAGGAAGAGCGCGAGTGCGATCAGGGACAGGGCCGACAGCGTCGCGTAGGCAGCGCGGCGCATGTCCTCGCCGTCCTTTCGCGCGAACATGGTCGCCATCCCGACCATAATTACCGCCAGACCGATGACATGCAGCGCCCAGCCATAGGCTCCGACCACGTCGGACGGGGACCAGAAAAGTTCCAGAACCAGCGCAGCCAGCGGCGCCATCAGGGCCGCACCCGCGGCCCAGAAGGGTTTCAGGCGCCCGGTCGCGTTGCTTGCAGATGCGGCGGCAAGCGTCATGGCGAGGGCAAAGCCCAGAAGCATGGCCGCCGTCATGGGTGCGGCAGTTTCGGGCTCGCGCAACTCCCTCGCCATGGCTCCGAAATCGCGTGCGAGCGGCCAGCGGTCCAGCCCCTCGAAACCGAGGCGGATCAGGTAGGCAGCAGCGGGAGCAAGCGTCAGGTCCGAGAGGGCGGGTGCGCCCTTTGCCGACCAGATGGTCAATGCCAGGGTCAGAACGGCGAGGCATAGGAATACCACCGTGCTTTCGGCCGCATTGTCAGTGGGCAGAAAGAGAAGCGCGACGCTCGTCGCGGCAACGGCGCCCCCGGCCAGCAAAGTCGGGAATTTCGGTTTTTCCTTGCAGCCCGGGCGGACCGTTTCGAGCACCATCGCCCCACTGTGATCCGGCATCCCGCGCGCGGGAATGCAGATCGCCAGTGCAGCCAGCGCGACCAGAGCGAAGCCGAACCAGCCCGCCCCGCCGGTCCCGGCCAGAACCATCGCACTGCCCGCATAGCCCAGAACCAGCGCCAGAACCGACACCCAGGCCCAGCGCCTTATCGTGTCCACGGCCAGCCCAGCG
>JAUIDM010000241.1 GCA_030428915.1 Alphaproteobacteria bacterium
GCCCCAGATCACATCTTCGACCGCGTGGCCCTCAAGGTTGTTGCGCTCTTTCACGGCGTTCAGGATCTTGGCTGACAGCGCGACGGAGGTCACTTCGTGCAGCGCGCCATCCTTGCGGCCCTTGCCGCGGGGGCTGCGCACGGCGTCATAGATATAGGCTTCGGTCATCATGTCCTCCGGTCAGTTCGGCGCCCGGTCAGAGGGATTGCCGGGCATCAGGTCATAGGGGTGTTTCCAGCCGGGCAGGGCGGAGATACCGTCCAGCCAGCGGTCGATCTCGGACCAGTCCTTGCGGTCGAAGCCGAAGGGCTCCGGATAGAAGAGGTAACCGCAGCAGCAGATATCGGCGATGGTCGGGCCTGAGCCCACGATCCAGTCGCGGCCCTTCAGGTGAGTATCGAGCGCGGCATAGGCGTTCTTGAGGCGCGCCTGCATGAAGGCGATCACCTCGGCCGGGCGCTTGTCCTCGGGCAGGAAGTTCATCAGGAAGCGGGTCATGCCTGCCTGCGACGACAGCTTGTGGTTGTCCCAGAGCACCCAGCGCAGGACCTCATCGGCGTCCTGTGGCGCCCCGCCGAGTTTGCCGGTTTGCCTGACCACATGATACATGATCGCGCCCGATTGGCTGAGGGTCAGGCCGTCCTCCTCCAGGACCGGCGCCTCGCCCATGACATTGAGCTTACGGAATTCGGGCGTGCGGGTGGCACCATTGAAAAAGTCGACGAAGACCGGTTTCCAGTCATAGCCCGACAGTTCAAGTGTCAGCGCCGCCTTGTAGGCATTGCCGCTTTCGCCAAAGCAGTGGAGATTTGCGGTCATGTCGCGCCCCTTTTGACTGTCGCGGTGGGGGCTTCGCACCCCCACACCCCCGCAGGGTATTTGCGCAATGAAGAAAAAGGGTTTGTTAACCAGAATCGCGCGAGGATTGCCGTGCGGTACAGGCTGGGGAGCCGATGACCGCCAATGGAGAAGCCGCCCCGGTCGCGACGAGAAGCACCCCAGCTTTGAGGGCCGGCGTCACTTCCGGGGCGTGCTTTTGGCTTCTTCATTGTCCAAATACCCATTCTGCCTCTCCTTCCGCGCTACGCTTTCCGCTGGTCCAGCTCTGCCTTGAAGAGCCGCAGCCGGTGGCTCAGCACGTCGTTGTCGGTGACCGACCTGAAATTTTCGAAGACGAAAGTCAGCGCTTCGTCGGGGGTGATATCGGCCTTCCCCGCAAAGTCGGTAAGCGTGCGATAGGCATCGTTGGTCATCGCGGCCGGGAAGCGTCGGGTCAGGCGCAGGCGTTTGGGCATTCGGTCCTCTGGCAGTCGGGTTGGCCCCCGCATCAATGCAGGGGCCTTCCGTGAGTGTCTCCTCCCAGAGACCTTAAAACGCGTCGGCGTGCAGTGCCATCACGGGTTCGGCACCGGACTGGATGCGGGCGAGATGTGTGGCGGTCATCGGCAGTTGCCGCGCCATGTAGTAGCGTCCGGTCGCGAGCTTGTTTTCGTAAAACGCCGTGTCGGACGCGCCACCCGCGAGGGCCGCACGCGCAGCCTTGGCAGAACGCGCCCACATCAGACCAAGGCAGACATGGCCGAAAAGATGCATGAAGTCGTAGGAACCCGCGAGCGCGGCATTGGGATTTTTCATGCCGTTCTGCATGAAGAACATGCCGGCCGCCTGCAGGTCCTTTGACGCCGCCTTCAAGGGGTCCAGGAAGTCCTTTTTAAGGGCCTCGTCGCCTTCGTTGTCCTTTATGAATCCCTTTACCATCTCGAAGAAGGCCATGACATGCTTGCCACCATCGGCTGCGAGCTTGCGTCCGACGAGGTCCAGAGCCTGCACGCCGTTCGCGCCCTCGTAGATCATCGCGATGCGCGCGTCGCGGGTGAACTGCGACATGCCCCATTCCTCGATATAACCGTGGCCACCATAGATCTGCTGGGCCTGCACGGTCATGTCGTAGCCGCGATCTGTCAGGAAGCCCTTGATGACGGGCGTCAGGAGCGAGATCATGCCCTCCGCGTCGGCATCCCCGCCGCGATGCGACTTGTCGATCAGCGTGGACCCCCAGAGGATGAAGGCGCGCGCGCCTTCGGTGAAGCTTTTCTGGTCCATCAGGCTGCGTCGGATATCCGGATGGACGATCAGCGGGTCGGCGGGACCGTCCGGGTTTACCGCACCCGTCACCGCGCGGCCCTGCAACCGGTCCTTGGCATAGATGACGGCGTTCTGATAGGCGGCCTCGGCCTGTGCCAGTCCCTGCATGCCGACGCCGAGCCGCGCTTCGTTCATCATCGTGAACATCGCCCGCATGCCTTTGTGCTTTTCGCCCAGAAGCCAGCCCTTAGCCCCATCATAGTTCATCACACAGGTCGAATTACCGTGGATGCCCATCTTCTCCTCGATCTTTCCGCAGGAAAGAGCATTGCGCTCCCCCAGCGAGCCGTCTTCCTTCACCAGAAATTTCGGAACGATGAAAAGACTGACACCCTTGATGCCCTCCGGCCCACCGGGAATCTTGGCCAGCACCAGATGGATGATATTGTCAGCCATGTCGTGTTCCCCGGCCGATATGAAGATCTTTTGACCGGTAATCGCATAGCTGCCATCGTCCTGCGGTTCGGCCTTGGTGCGCATCATCCCCAGATCGGTGCCGCAATGCGGTTCAGTCAGGTTCATCGTGCCGGTCCAGTCACAACTGATCATCTTCGGCAGATAGGTGGCCTTCTGCTGATCCGACCCGTGAACGAGGATTGCCGAGGCCGCGCCGTGGGTCAGGCCCTGGTACATGGCAAAAGCCTGATTGGCTGAGGCGAACATTTCCAGCGTCGCGATGCCCATCACATAGGGCATATTCTGGCCGCCGAATTCCTCAGGCATATCCAATCCGGTCCAGCCGCCTTCGCGGACCTGATCGAAAGCCGCCTTGAAGCCCGCTGGCGTCCGAACGACGCCGTTTTCAAGAACACAGCCTTCCTTGTCGCCGACCACATTGAGCGGTGCCAGAACCTCCGCGTTCAGCTTGCCACATTCTTCCAGCACGGCGGCTGTAAAGTCCGGCTCCAGTTCCGAGTAGCCCGGCACATCGCTGTTCGCGACGTCCAGAACTTCATTCAGGACGAATTGAATGTCGCGGGTGGGCGCCGTGTAGCTGGGCATGTCTGCTCTCCGTTGGTCTCAGATCTTGATCGGGGTCGGATTAACGAGATGTTTTTCGCCCATTTCGATATGGGCTTCGAGTTCGGCGATCGCCACGTTCAGTTCGTCGCGCCGTTGCGTCATGTCGGCCAGATGGTGCCTGGCGACGTCGAGTGTCTTTTGAACCTGCTGCAAGTTCAGGCTGGCCGGATCATAGAGGTCCAGAAGCTGGCGGATCTCCTCCAAGCTGAAACCGAACCGCTTGCCGCGCAGGATCAGCTTAAGACGCCCGCGGTCTTTCTTGGTATAGAGACGCTTCTGACCCTCGCGGATGGGATTGAGAAGTTCCTTGGATTCGTAGAAGCGAAGCGTGCGCGGCGTCACGTCAAAAACGTCGCACATTTCGCGGATGGTCATCGTCTGTTCACTCACGGGCTCGCCCTTTCATGAGTTGTCGCTGCGTCATGTCGGGCAGATTGACTGTTGTGAAAGACCTTACAAGCGAAGCTGACGTGAACGTCACTGTAACGTGGCGTCACGGAAATGATGACGTAATGTCCCGGGAATTACGCTCTTCCCGACGACATTAATTTCGCAAGGCCATTGCGGTACGCGAGAGTGCCATCTGGATGCAAACGACGAGAATCAACTCGTTATCGAGGACGACGTCGCGTCTCTCAAACTGGTCAGATCCTTGATTGTCTTGTCGAGTTCATCGCGCTGGCGCTCAAGCTCGCCAAGCTGCCGGTTCGCCAGATCGACAAAGACCTGGTATTGCTCATTGGTACCCTTCTGGTTGTACAGAAGCAGCCATTGCCGGATTTCCTCAAGACTGAAGCCGAAACGGCGTCCGCGCAGAATCAGCGTCATCCGGGCGATTTCGCGCGGGCCGTAGAAGCGGGCGCGACCGTCCTTCCTGGGAGATAAAAGCTCTATATACTCGTAGTAACGCAGCGTCCGGGGGGTCACGTCGAAGCGCGCGCACATCTCCTTGAAGCTGATCTGCTCATCCGGCATAGGCGTCCTCCTGAGCAAAACCTATCCTCAGGAGGGGCGCGGTTCAACTCGGATGAGTGGCCTCTCAGTTCAGAAAGCCCGGCGCGAAGAAGAAGAAGGCGTAGGCGATGACCAGGGCCGGAATGGTCGAGAAGACCGTGGCCATGATGGCAGCCCTCGGCGCAAGGGCGATGGCGGGAAAGAGCGCATCACCGTCGTTCGAGATGGCATTGGCCATGAGCGCCGAAAACGGGATGGCACCGTTGATGTACAGCGTGGTGACAAGCACCTGCGGACCACAGCCTGGGACAAAGCCGACCGCGGCCGCGATCAATGGCAGTACCGGCGCGATGGAGGCGAAAGCGGCCTTCAGATCAAGCCCGGCATAGGCTGCGGCATAGTCGTAGGCGAGATATGCAATGATCACCCAGACAGAGATGAAGGACGTTTCCTCTGCCATGCGCGTAACGGGGCCATCAGCGGCGTTCGTCATCGCATTGACGGGGGAAGCCGCCCAAATTGCAAGCCCGGTGAAGACGCCGGCCAGCGCGAACCATTCAACCGGCATGCCGAGGACATTGGTGATCTCGATCGACCCGATCTGCGCCGCACCGACGATCAGGCCGGGGATGGCGGCGGCAAGGTAGGCGTAGTCGCGCAGACGCGTCTTGCCGATCCGGGGTGCGATGTCGCAAGCGCCCCCTTGGGGCCGGTAGTCTACCGCGACGAAGCGGTCAATCAGCCAGCCGGTCAGAATGCCCGCGCCGAACTGGACCGGCAGCAGGACCAGTGCCGCATCGGGCCGCGTCGCGATGAGAAGGAAGGCCGCGTCACCCATGGTTGCCGTGAGCGCAGCAACAACCGCACCGAACGAGACCTTGCCTGATGCATATGCCGCCACCACCACGACGGCACCACCACAACCCGGGGTTGCACCGAGCAGCGCCGCGATCGGCACCTGCATGCCGCGCGCCCTGCCCATGGCGGTGCCCATATCGAAGCGGAAAAGCTTCTCCATACCGTAGAACAGCAGAAGCGTTGCCGCGACGAAGGCCGAGACCTGAACGAACGCGTCCTGCATCAATCCGCGCGTCAAGGGGCCGAGATCACCCGGTGCAAGAGCAAGCGCCAGAAGAACCGCGACTAGAAGAAGCCGACGAGGGCGGAACTGACCGAAACGGGCAAGGCCGATTTCGGGTAGGGCAGGGCGTGTCAGGTCGGTATTGTGCATGGCTGCCTGCGATTGCGAACTATTCTCAATTGCAGAAGATAGCACTTGCGGCCGATTTGGCAAGGGCCAATAACTCGGTGCGGAAAGGATCCGGTCATGAACGACAGAAAACGCAGTGCCGCGCGCCAGTTCATCGAGGCGATCCCGCATAGCCGGGCGCTCGGCATGGTGCTCGACAGTCTCGACGACGGGGTAGCGGTGATCTCGATGCCCTATGATGCGCGTTTCGTCGGCGATCCTCAGACGGGGGTCATCCATGGCGGTGCGGTTTCGGCGCTGATGGATACCTGCGGCGGTGCGGCAGTGATGAGCCATCCGACCGGGGCCATTGGTACGGCGACCATTGACCTGCGCATAGACTACATGCGGCCCGCAAAGCCCGGTGACCGGATTACCGCGCGGGCCGAATGCTACCATGTCACGCGATCCGTGGCATTCGTGCGTGCGACAGCGCATGACGCGGACCTGGCGCTTCCGGTGGCGACGGCAACCGGCGCGTTCACGCTGGAACGTGCCCCCGCTCCGAAGGGGGGGGAAAGCGGATGAGCCCGCGCGCCAGGCCCGAGCCTGTGCAGGTCGTCAAGCAGCGCCGCGATGCTGCCCTGAAGGCCATTGCCCATGGCGTTCCCTACATCCAGTTCCTCGGCATCGAGTTCGAACGGCGCGGCGATGAGCTGACTGCCGTTCTGCCCTTTGACGAAAAGCTGATCGGCAATCCGCTGCTGCCTGCGATTCATGGGGGCGTGACGGCAGCTTTTCTGGAGGTCGCGGCGATCATCGAACTGAGCTGGTCGCTGATCTGGGAAGAGATGGAAAGCGGGCGGCTCGATCCGAAGACGCTTGACCCCGACCATTTGCCGAGACTGCCCAAGACGATCGACTTCACGGTGGACTACCTTCGCACCGGCCTGCCGCGCGACGCCTATGCGCGGGCGCGGGTCAACCGCTCCGGCAGGCGCTATGCCAGTGTCCATGTCGAGGCCTGGCAGGACAACCGGTCGCGGCTGTTCGCCCAAGGGACGGGGCATTTCCTGATGCCCGGTCGTCCGGATGGATGAGATCACGCACCGGCGTGTTCTGAAGATCGCGCTGCCCATCGTATTGTCGAACGCCACCGTGCCGCTTCTGGGCGCGGTCGATACCGGCGTGGTGGGCCAAATGGGGGAGGCCGCCCCAATCGGTGCCGTGGGCGTCGGCGCGGTGGTGCTGGCGGCCATTTACTGGGTCTTCGGATTTCTCAGGATGGGAACCTCTGGCCTTGTCGCGCAATCCCATGGCGCGAAGGATCCGGCCGAAACCGGGGCGATCCTGATGCGGGCGCTGATGATCGGCTTTGCCGGCGGGTTCACCTTCATGATGCTTCAGGTGCCCTTGTTCCACACGGCCTTCTGGCTCGCCCCCGCCTCGGACGAGGTCGAGGCG
>JAUIDM010000242.1 GCA_030428915.1 Alphaproteobacteria bacterium
AGGCGGGCTTGCCCGGCGCCTCGGCCTGACCCCGGCGCTCAGTTTCCCCGACGCCGCCGGATCAGCCGAAACAAGAGCGTGAGCAGGATCATGGACGGCGCGACCACCGCGGCGGTCATCATCGCGTCCGTCCTTTCGCCATAGCTCGCAATGTAAGTCGGACGGTCCGGAATGTAGGTATAACCTTCCTCCACGCAGAAGACGAGAAAGGCGATGCCTGCCGCCAGGAATAGCGCGAAGATGAATATCTGCTTCAACGGCAGCGTTCCCGCCAGAACGCCTGTCACCATCAGCAGCCCCACAGTGACGAGCATGGCAACCTGCAGGTCGCCATCGTAGAGCCTGCTGATCAGCAATTGCGAGCCGAGCAGGCCGTGGCCGGCGATGAACAGAAGCGCGATCAGCCACAGCCTGATCCGCGCGATCATCCGGCCAAGGCGATAGGACGGACCGTGCCGCGCTGGAATTCGCCCCGCAGCGGCAGAGTCGCGGGCGAGACCCGCGCCCGACCCGGTTGCTTGCTTACCCCATGGTGCGGCTTGGTTTTCAACGGGCGACCCGGCCGCCGGTGGCGCCGGGCGCGGCGTGTTGATGAAACCGACCTTTGCCTTTGGCTTCTCCGGCACAACGGTCGGCGGCGCCCCCCAGCGCTCCGCGAAATCCAGAAGGCCGATCCGGCGCGCGCCGTATTCCTCCAGCGCGGTGAAACGCCGCCCGTCCAGCGGGCAGGCGGGCTGCGCCTTGATCCAGTCCAGCACCTCCTGCATGAACGCGGCGCTGACATCCTCGGCCTTGAACGCGTCGATCACCCTTTCGCGCGCGGCCGCGAAGGCGGCCTGACGGCGTTTGTCCGCCTCCGCCTCCTCGATCTGGCGTTTCTTGGCCTCGTTCAGCGCCACGACGAAGGTGCCGCCCATCGCATTCATGCTGATATTCGGGGTCTGGCCCGGCGCGTCTTCCGGCACCTTCTTGGCAAGATAGTTGGCAAGGTCCTGCACGGTGATTTCGCCCTTGCCGTCGATATCGGCGGCACCGCTGCGAATACCGTCGACAAGGTGATGGGTGAAGACGCCGTTCGCCTCGCCCTCCTTCGCGGTCTCCGAGGTGCCCGCCGAGGACAGAACGTAAAGCCCCTTGCCCTCGTCCAGCGTGCGTTCCATCTCCGTCAGCTTGCCCTGCACCGCGTCACGGGTCATCTGCGCCGCCGCCCCGCTGTAGCAGCAGTCGAGCACGACAAGCACGCGCCGCAAGAGCTTGTTTTCGAACTCCGCGCGCAGCCGCTTCACGTTCAGCGCGGTCATTTCCAGGCTGTTTTCCCGGCTGTTGCGGAAACAGAGGAACAGATCGCCCCGCGCGTCGCGCAGCCCGTGACCAGCGAAGTAGAACAGGACCACATCGTCGCGCTCAACCTCCTCAAGGAAGCCCGCGATGGCGGTCAGCGCTTCCTCCCATGTCGGGTTGATGACCGGCACATGCCGCGGCTCCGGCCCCATGAAGCGCGGGTCCGAGACGATCCCGGCCACCGCCTCCACATCGGCGGGCGGGCAATTCAGCGGTGTCAGTCCGGGCGAACCCTCATACTGGCCGACGCCGATCAGAAGGCTATGCCGTCGCATCCGATCCACCCGCCTCGACCAGCGCGATCACCCGGTCGCGCGCGGCGCGGAAATCCTCGTCGCTCATGCCGCCCCGCAGTTCCAGCCGCCGGCCGCCGCCCAGGTCGACGATAATCTCGCGCTGATTGCCGGCCTGTGGCTGGCCGACCGACAGGCACTGGCGCAGGAGGTCGAAGACAAACTCCGCGCCACCGGCATTGAGCAGCGTGAGGGCGACGGCGCCGATCTCCTCGATGATGCCGCGCTCGCCGCCCGACGCCTCACGCCGCGCAAGACCGGCATGGCCGATATGGTCGCTCTGGCTTGCATCAGCGACGATCCGGCGCGCAAGCAGGTCTTCGTCACCCATGCCATGGATGTGAATACCGATTTCCATTTGCAATTCCTTGATACAATACAAGCCGAAAGAATAGCACGAGCGCCGGCGATGGCCAAATGATCCTCGCTGGCAAAGGCACGAACGGCGCGCTACCGTCACTCTGACAAAGACGGAGGCAGCGATGGCGGAATGGCGGGAGATGAGCGCAGGCGATCTGGGCCGCGCGATCGGGCGGGGCGAGATCGACCCTGAGGAACTGACCGCCGCCCATCTCGACGCGATCCGCACCCACGAATACACCGACCGCATCTATGCCCGCGTGACCGAGGCCCGCGCGCTGGAAGAAGCCGCCGCCGCATCGAAACGCGCCAGGGCCGGGCAGCGCCTGTCGCCGCTCGACGGGGTTCCCATCTCGTGGAAGGACCTGTTCGACACCGCCGGGGTCGCGACCGAATCCGGCTCGCGCCTTCTGGCGGGCCGCATTCCCGCCGCCGATGCCGGGGTGCTGCGCAACGCCACCCTTCAGGGCCTCGTCTGCCTCGGCAAGACCCATATGACCGAACTGGCCTTTTCCGGCCTCGGCCTCAACCCGATGACCGCGACACCGCCCAACGCGAACGACCCCGCGCTGGCGCCCGGCGGCTCCTCCTCAGGCGCCGCGGCGTCCGTCGCCTTCGGGCTGGCGGCGGCCGGGATCGGCTCGGATACCGGCGGCTCGGTCCGCGTTCCTTCGGCCTGGAACGACCTCGTCGGGCTGAAAACCACCTCTGGCCGCCTCTCGCTGAACGGCGTCGTGCCGCTTTGCGCGCGGTTCGACACCGTCGGCCCCCTCTGCCGCACGGTGGAGGATGCAGCACTTCTCCTCGCCGCGATGGAGGGCGCGAAACCCGCCGACCTGCTCGGCGCGACGCTGAAAGGCACCCGCTTCCTGATCCTCGACACCACCGCCTTCGACGATATCCGCCCCGAACCGCTGGCCGGGTTCAAACACGCCGTCGAACGGCTGACCGACGCGGGCGCCACCGTCACGCACGGCACGATCCCTGACCTGGCCGAGGCGATGGCACTCTCGGGCGTGCTCTTCACAACCGAGGCCTATGGCACCTGGAAAGACACGATCGAGGCTGAACCCGACAAGATGTTCGCCCCCGTCCGTGACCGATTCCGCCTCGGCGCGCAGCATTCCGGGGCCGATTATGTCGCGGCCTGGCAGACGCTTGACCGCATACGCGCCATATGGACCGAAGCGACCGCCGCCTATGACGCGGTGCTGATTCCGTCGGTGCCGAACCTGCCACCCGATGTCGAACGCCTGACAACGGACGAGGCCTACTTTGTCACCGAAAACCTGCTGACGCTACGCAACACCCGCATCGGCAATCTGATGGGGCTCTGCGCCCTGACCCTGCCCACGGGACTGCCCGGAACCGGGATCATGCTGATGGGGCAACCCTTTGGAGAGGAACGGCTCCTGCGCATCGGGTTGGCGGCCGAAGCCGCATTGAGATAGGCTGGGAATCGCGGGCGTTTCCCTTCGCGAGCGGTGCAGAACGGACATGGCGCGACCTAAAGAGTTTCGCATTTTCATTGAATCAGAATTCAACTGAAACCCGAAACGCTTTAAGCCTTCAGCGGCTTTATCCAGGCATGCCTGCTCTCTGTATGGACTTCCTGGCTCGGCCCGGGGAAACAGGGGTCCCCGAAAGCACCGACAGCGATTGCGAACATTCCGGGCTTGCGGAAAGGTTCCCAGAACACCGTTGAACCACAAGTGCCGCAGAAGTGAAACCTGACCGGATACCCGCTGTCGGAAGAACGCTCGAAACTCCGGTAACCGCCGGAAACCTGGACATTTTCCTTGTGGTAGAAGGCCGCCAGCCCATAGGGCGCGCCCGTTCGCTTCTGGCAGGATACGCAGTGGCACATCGAAACCAGCACAGGGTCATCGGTGCATCGCACGGTCAATTCTCCGCAGGAACAGGTTGCCACGCGCTGCATCGTCACCTCCGCCGTCCGTCAAGGAAGCTTGGAGGTGGACCACGCGTTCGTGCAAGGTATTTCCGAGAAGTGGGTTTGAACCGGCCCGACAGGGGTCACTTGACCCCACCCCGAGACCACCCGCGTTGGACCCGTCGGGCCCCGGCGCCGGGCTGTAACTTCATGCCTCCATTCAGGCCATCCGCATCAT
The DNA here is from genome assembly GCA_030428915.1 of Alphaproteobacteria bacterium. Classification (GTDB taxonomy): domain Bacteria; phylum Pseudomonadota; class Alphaproteobacteria; order Rhodobacterales; family Rhodobacteraceae; genus Albidovulum. Next base: position 4,124 of record JAUIDM010000242.1, read on the forward strand.
TCCGCAATCAACGACTCAAAAGCCACAATCGCCCTTCGCTACCCCGCTCAACGTATTGGTTTTTCTGGACCAAGGCCTGCCCGCCCGCTAATCTGCCATCAAAACGGGGCGTTACGACCCCGCGAACTGAGGCAGTAATGGCGTTTCCCGAGCGGTTTTCGAACCTGCCAGATTACGCGTTTCCGCGATTGCGGAAGTTGCTCGACCACCATGAACCGGGGGGCGAGCCAATTGTCATGACCATAGGCGAACCGCGCCACGCGGTCCCCGATTTTGTCGGCCCGATTCTGGCCCGGCATCTGGACGAGTTCGGCAGATATCCGACGAACGAGGGCACGCCAGGCCTTCTCGCCGCCATCGCGGGCTGGCTCAACCTGCGCTACGGCGTGGAGCTTCCGCCCGAGCGCATCATGGCGCTGAACGGCACGCGCGAGGGGCTTTTCGATGCCTGTATGGCCCTCTGCCCCGAGGTGAAGAACGGCCAGCAGCCGGTCGTCCTCATGCCAAACCCGTTCTATCAGCCCTATGCGGCGGCCGCGCTCAGTGTCGGCGCCGAACCCGTCTATGTCCCTGCCGGACCGGCGACCGGCTTCCTGCCGGATTACGCGAGCCTGCCCGGGGACATCCTCGACCGCACCGCGCTTGCCTATCTCTGTTCCCCTGCAAACCCGCAGGGCGCCGTCGCGCCCCGCGATTACATCGCCGGGCTGCTGCATCTGGCCGAGAAGCACGATTTCATCCTCTTGTCCGACGAATGTTACTCCGAGATCTGGCGCGACCATCCGCCCGTCGGGGCACTTCAGGTCGCGGTCGAAACCGGCGCCGATCCCGAACGGGTCGTGGTGATGAACTCGCTTTCCAAACGCTCCAACCTCGCGGGGCTGCGCTCGGGCTTCGTGGCCGGTGGTGCCGAGGCGATCAGGCGTTTCCGCCAGCTTCGCGCCTATGGCGGATCGCCGCTGCCCCTGCCCGTCCAGCATGTCTCGGAAAAGGCGTGGAGCGACGAGGCGCATGTCGAGGAAAGCCGCGCACTCTATCAGGAAAAGTTCCGCATCGCGGATGAGGTGTTCGCGAAGGTTCAGGGCTATCAGGGCCCTGAAGGCGGCTTCTTCCTCTGGCTGCCCGTCGATGACGGAGAGGACGCGGCCCTTACATTATGGCGCGAAACGGGGGTCAGGGTGCTCCCCGGCGCGTATCTGGCCCGCGAGGTTGGCGGGTTTAATCCGGGAAAAGGCTACATTCGCGTGGCGATGGTGGCCCCAAAAGAAGAAATGCGGCGCGGGCTGACGATGCTCCGCGACTGCCTCTACGGTTGAGGGATAAGGGTATGGCATCTTACCAGGCACGACAGCGCGACCCGCTGCTGGACCAGAACATTCAGGCGGCGCTGGAACGACGCGGCAAGGAGCTTCTCGGCGTGGTACTGTGTATCGCGGCGCTTCTAGTCGCGATGATGCTGGCCAGCTACTCGCCTGATGACCCAAGCTGGTTCGCTTCCACCGACGAACCGGCGCAGAACCTGCTTGGCCGGTTCGGTGCCGCCATCGCGCTTCCTCTCTTCGTCATCGCGGGCCACGGCTCTTGGGGAATCGCGGCCATCCTTGCCGCTTGGGGCGTGCGTTTCATCACCCATCGGGGCGAGGAGCGGGCGCTTTCGCGCGTGATCTTCGCGCCGATCGCGGTCGCGCTGATGTCGGTCTATGCATCGACGCATGCCGGCGGGCCGGACTGGCAACACAGCTTCGGCCTTGGCGGGCTGTTCGGCGATACGGTGCTGGGCGCAATGCTGGGCATCGTTCCGGTCAGCGCCACCTTCGGCCTCAAGGTCATGTCGCTTCTCTTCGCCATCGGCACGCTTCTCATGGCGCTCTTCGTCATGGGGTTCGAACGGCGCGAACTGAACGCCATCGGGCGGTTCCTGCTGCTGGGCACCGTTGTCTTCTATGACTGGATCATGCGCATGCTGGGGCAAGGGGCCATCGCCTCGGTCAAGGGCGCGCAGGCACTTCAGGACCGGGCCCGCGCCCGCCGCGACGCGGTGCTGGAGGATGACGAGGACTGGCGAGAGGATCGCCACACGGCGCCCGCCGTTTCCCCGGCCGTCCGCGCCGCCGTCCTGCGGGCCGATGCCCGCTATCTCGAACCGGTGGTCGAGGCGCCCGCGAAACGCGGCCTTCTGGCGCGCGTAACCGGTCTGGCGCTGGGTCGTCAGGACGAGGATGACACCGATCCCGAACCCGAACTGATCGAACCGCGCCTCTCGCGCTGGGCCTCCACCGCCGAGGCCCCGTCCGAGGATCGCATCCGTGCCCGCATCGCCGACGCGGTCAAGACCCGCACCATGCATGTCGCCGACGGCGAGCCGCGCCAGCGGGTCGAGCCGCCGCTCACCTCCGGCCACATGGCCGCCGAACCGCCCCTCAGCACCACGCCCCGCTTCATGCCCGGCCAGCGCCCCGCCGCCCCGGTGGCAGAGGCGGACACCGGCGCTCCGCTCACCGCCGAACCGCTCTTCGACCCCGAGGGCGACGACGATTACGCGTTCGACGACGACACCTATACCGCCCCGCCCGCCCCGGGCCAGCGCTCCATCGTCCAGCACAGCCCCCGCAAGGCCCCTGCCCCCTCGCGTCAGGCCC
>JAUIDM010000243.1 GCA_030428915.1 Alphaproteobacteria bacterium
TCACGATCAGGAAGTCGCGGTATCTGAGCTTGTCGGCGGCTTCGATCACTTCCGGCGGCGGCGGCGGATCGAAGGCATGGATAAGGTCGCGCAGCGCCATCGAATTGACGAAATGCTCGCCCTCGACCCGCTCGACCACCGGCTCGCGTCCGTCTTCGTGCCACTTGGTGACATCGACCGATGTCACACGGTTGCCATCGCGATTGACCCGGGTCACCGCCGAGCGCAGATGGACCTCGCCGCCCTGCTCCTCGACGATCTCCTGCGTCCGTTCCCACATCATGCCGGGGCCGAGGCGGGGATACTGGAACTCCTCGATCAGCGAGGTCGTGTCGTTGGCGCCAGAAATCGCGTTCCAGACCGCCTTGAAGAGCGACAGGTTCTTGATCCGCTGCGCCGCCCAGTCGGCGCGGATATCCTTGGGATTGATGCCCCAGACCTTCTGCGTGTAGCTGCGGAAGAAGTGCATATAGAGCCGACCGCCAAAGCGGTTGATCACCCATTCCTCGAAGTTCTCTTCCTTGCGGTACGGGCGGACCTGCCACTTGAAGTAGGACAGCAGGATGCGCATCGACTCGTAGGGGCCAATGTTGGTCAACGCATTGAAGAGCTTCAGCGGATAGTCGAAGAATTTCTCGCGATAGTAGATACGGGACAGCCGCGGCACGGTGATGAAGTCGTCTTTGAGCACCTCATGCCACATCGCCTCCACTTCCTTCACCTTGGTGAAGAAGCGGTGGCCGCCGATGTCGAACCGGTAACCGTTATTCGATTCCGTCCGTGAGATGCCGCCAACCATATTGGAAGCTTCGAAAACCAGCGGCTTGTGCCGGTTGCTGCGCTTCTGCAGCTCGTAAGCTGCGGTGAGACCAGCTGGGCCGCCACCAATGACGACAACCGGGCAACGTTCATCTTGCTGCATCTGTCCTACCACCGTTCCCAATCTATGCTTTTCTCAAAATCCACCCTCAGAGCACCAAATATACATGGTGTCCTTCGGGCCTCAAACCGATCCTTTCGAATTCTCATCACCGGCACACCTCGTTTGGAACCAATCCACCAGTATTTCGCCGTTTCGTTGAGCGTATTGCGCAATCGGTTACCGCGCTGACTATCCAAACAACAACCATAGGAAGATTACCTCCAAATCGTACACGTTTATGGTGTTCGCCCGAATCGAACGCCGCCGGATTCTGACTGTCAGCCACCCACAGACCGAAGAACATAACGCATCAACAAACTGCCTTCCAACGTGTGATCAAACCTTCACTATCTTACCGCGATCAGCGCTCAGGCCTTTCGCATCAAATACGTTGCGTGTGTCGAGAATGAGAGACGCCGATTGCGCGACGACAGCATAGTCCACATTCGTATGATCCGTCGCGACCAGCACCGCATCGTAGTCCGCTACTGTGCCTTCCGTCAGCGCAACCGAGCAGCGCCCCGCAAGGTCTGGATGATCGCGCGTGACCGGCATGACCGGGAAATAGGGATCATGGAAGTCACAAGCCGCCCCCATCGCTTCCAGACGGTTGAGAATGGCAAGCGCGGGGCTTTCGCGGGTGTCTTCAACATCCTTTTTGTAAGCGATGCCAAGGATCAGGATACGAGCGTCCTTGATGGCCTTGCCTGTCTTGCCAAGCTCAATGGCCACCCGGCCCGCCAGAAGATCCGGTGCCTGATCGTTGTTGAGACGCGCCAGATCGACAATCGGCATCGAAGAGCCGACATCCCGCGCCCGCCACGACAGGTAGACCGGGGAAACCGGTATGCAGTCACCGCCGATCCCGGGACCGGGGTAGAAAGGCATGTAGCCGAAGGGCTTGGTCGCAGCGGCCTTGACGACCTCCCAGACATCGACGCCCATCGCCTCCATCGCGACCTTCATCTCGTTCACAAGGGCAATGTTGACCGTGCGAAAGCTGTTTTCGGCCAGTTTGACGGCCTCTGCCGTGGCCAGCGAACTGACGGGCACCGTCCGTGTCACGAACTGCGAGTAGAACAGGTCGACTAGGTCGCGCGAGCGCTGATCATCCGCGCCCACGATCTTCGGGATGGTCTGGGTCGTGTATTTCTCATTTCCGGGGTCTTCCCGCTCAGGCGAGAAAGCCAGGAAGAAATCTTCACCCGCGCGCAGCCCACGCGCCTCAAGGATCGGCTTCAGGACCGTAGCGGTCGCGCCCGGCCAGACCGTGCTTTCCAGAATCACGAGTTGCCCCGGGCGCAACCATTCGGCAATCGTGCGCGCGGCAGCCGTGACATATTTCAGATCCGGCTCGCGTTCGCCCGATAGCGGCGTCGGCACGCAGATCAAAATGACATCCGCCTCGGCGAGAACGGCCCCATCGCTGGAAGCGGAAAACCGTCCCGACGCCACCGCATCGCCAACCCGGTTTTCCGGAAAGTAAGAGACAACACGTTCGCCCGCGTTGATCGCCGCGACCCGATCGGTATTCAGGTCAAGCCCGGTTACACAGAACCCAGCCTCGCTCACCGTCAACGCCAGCGGCAGGCCGACATAGCCGAGCCCAACCGTCGTCACCCGCGCCTCATGCTGGGAAATACGGTCTTTCAACGTGGAATAAAGCGAAAAGACGTTGGTCATAAACACCCTATGCAAAAGAACAGTACCGCGAAAATGCGGCACATCACCACCACCCGGACTAGGTTGCCACAATGATCATAGGCGCTGCAACGATACGCGTGCCAGTCAGGAATGTTGTACCCCTTTTGCGAACAGTTTCGTGACATTTAAGCCTTTGATCGCCCAAAAGACATGCAGATGGCCGTCTGCAAAGTCGCATGCTACGATCCGGTCGATTGGGTCGGATGGCTTTTTCGGGTGAGGTGATATGAGAATACTGATTACCGGCGGTGCGGGCTTCATAGGGTCGCATCTTGCGGAAAGACTGGTAGCCGAGGGGCACAGCGTCACAGCGCTGGACGATCTTTCAACGGGACGTTTGGAAAACCTCGCCAGCCTCTCGGGCAGCAACAGGTTTCGCTTTGTCGAGGGAACGATTCTCGATGCCCCGACCGTACAGGCGCTGGTGGATGAGGCCGATGTGATCTTTCACCTTGCCGCGGCTGTGGGCGTCAAGCTGATCATGGACGAACCCTCGCGCTCCATTCTCACGAATGTCGGCGGGACGGAGACAGTGCTGAAGGCAGCGCTGAAGGACAAGAAGCTGACCTTTGTCGCGTCCACTTCCGAAGTCTATGGAAAAGCGACGAAATTTCCGTTCTCTGAGGATGACGACCTGACCATCGGCGCGACAAAGAACCTGCGCTGGTCCTATGCCTCGGCCAAGCAACTCGATGAATTCCTGACGCTCGCCTATGTGCGCGAGGCGAACCTGCCCGCCATCGTGCTGCGCTTCTTCAACACCACCGGCCCGCGCCAGACCGGACGTTACGGGATGGTGCTGCCGAATTTCGTGCAGTCCGCGCTGGATGGTCGGCCGCTGATGGTTCACGGCACAGGCGAACAGTCGCGCTGCTTCGGTCATGTGGCTGACGTGGTGGAGGCGATGGTGCGGCTGATGGCGACACCCGCCGCGCAAGGCCAGGTCTTCAACGTTGGCAACGATCAGGAGGTGACGATCCGCGGCCTGGCCGAACAGGTAATCGCGGCAACCGGCTCATCGTCGGGAATCCAGCTTGTACCCTATGAAAGCGTGTATCCCGTCGGGTTCGAGGATATGGCCCGCCGCCTGCCGGACGTGTCGAAACTGGAACGCGCGATCGGTTTCCGCCCGCGCCGCCCGCTGAGCCAGATCATTGCCGATATCGTCGCCGAAAAACGCGCGGCGATGGCGGCATAAGGGCACGGCGATCATGACAGCACAGGCACGGCGGGACTGGCTCTGGCTTGGCGCGATCCTCGCGCTGGCTGCGGGTTTGCGCATCTGGGGACTGAACGCGCCGATGTGGCACGACGAGATCCAGACCCTCGTCACCCATCTCGATCTCGGCTGGGGCGAAATGGTTCAGAGCTATTCGATGAACCATCATTACCTGCACAACGTCCTTGCCAAAGCCTCGATGGCGGTCTTCGGTGACGATCCATGGGCAATACGGCTGCCCGCGATGCTCTTCGGGCTTGGCACATTGGCTGCGATCTGGATCCTGGCGCGGGACATGGCCGGGGCGACGGTCGCCCATGTGACAACGCTTCTGCTGGCGCTCTCCTACCATCAGATCTGGTTTTCGCAGAATGCGCGGGGCTATACAGGGCTCGCCTTCTTCTCGATCCTGGGCATGTTGTTTTTCCTGCGCGGGATCGAACGGCCGACGCGGGCCGTCTGGATCGGCTACGGGCTCAGCCTGGCCGCCGCCGTTTTCACCCATCTGACCGGCGCCTTCTTCTTCATGGCGCAGGGGCTGATCTGGCTGGCCGTTGTGGCGATCCGCTGGCCGCGCGGGCGGCTGGAAGGCGGGCTGATCCGGCTGCCGTTCCTTGGATTCCTCACAGGCGGGCTGATCACTGCCGCGCTCTACCTGCCGATTCTGCCGAGCCTGATCGAGACGGTGTCCGCCGTGTCGGGAACATCGGCGACCGACGTCATGCAGGAATATCAGAATCCCCTCTGGACCGCGTTCGAGGCGATCCGGACAGGCATTGGCCATGCCGGTCCGCTGACAGCGCTGGTGGGTGCCGCGGTGCTGATCCTGTCGATCCTCGGCGCTATTGCGCTTCATCGTGACGCGCCGCTCTTCGCGCCGACGACCTTTCTGCACATCGGCCTGACGGCCGGTCTTCTGATGGCCGTCGGAATGCGCATCTGGCCGCGCTTCTTCTTCGTCGATATCGCCTTCCTGATGCTCCTGATCGTGATGGGCGTTCGGCTTTGTTGCGCGCTGATCGGGCATTTTATCGGCGGCGAAAGGGTGTCGCGGGCTTTGTTCATCCTTGCTGCCGTTGCCATGACATTGATCTCGGCAGGCCTCGCCAAGCGCAACTACGATTTTCCCAAGCAGGACCTTGCCGGCGCCTTTGCCTTTACCGAGGCTGAGCGGACGGCGGAAACACGCGTCTACTCCATCGGCTATGCTGGGCAGGATTTCCGCGACTACTACAAGGCGGACTGGCCGATCCTGTTCACCAACGACGAATACAAAGCGGCAATGGCCGAACCCGGCCCCGTGATACTCGTCGTCGGCTTTCCCGAGCGCAACTTCCGCGATGTACCTCAACTGGCCATCGACGCGGATGTTTTCGGAGCCACAAATGTCTGCGCGCCGGACCATTCCGCACCCGTTCTCAAGACGCTGCGCTGTTTCGGCGGCACGCTGGGCGACGGCAATGTGATCGTTTTTGGCCGTGACTGACGCCACCGATATCGTCATCGGCTCCGGCCCCTCCGGCGTCGCGGCTGCAAAGGCGCTGCTGGCAAGGGGGCGCAGCGTTCTGATGCTCGACGGCGGCAAGGTGCTGGAGGCGGAGGCCGAGGCACGACGCGACAGGCTTGCCGCGACCGATCCCGGCACATGGGGGCAGGCCGAACGCGACGGCTGGATGGCGCCGCAATACGACGCCGCGCCCGGCCAGATCCGGCGCTACGGCTCGGATTTCGCGATGGAGCCCGGAACGGAAACATTTGCCGACCTTCCCGGCTGGATGGGTCTGCGCGCCTCGCGCGCGTTGGGGGGGCTGTCGAACCTCTGGGGCTCGGCCACCCTGCCCTATGCACAGAAGGATATGGCGGGCTGGCCGATCACCGAGGGCGACCTTGCGCCGCATTACCGGGCAGTGGCCGGATTCATGCCGGTTGCCGGAAGCGCCGACACCCTGGAAGCAGTTCTGCCCGCCTTCCCGATGGACGGACGACAGGGCATCGAACCCGCGCCTCAGGCGCGCGAACTGCTAAGGCGGCTGGCCAAAGACCACGCCGCGCTTGCAGGGCTGGGGGTCCATTCGGGCCTTGCCCGACAGGCCGTGGATGGATCCTGCCGCCTCTGCGGCCTCTGTCTGCATGGCTGTCCCTTCGGGCTCATCTGGTCAGCCCGCGACACATTGGGCGGGCTCCGGCAACATCCCGGCTTCAGCTACCGCCCCGGCGCGGTCGTGACACGGGTGGAAGAGGATGGGGGCACCGTGACCCTGCATCTTGCCGGGGGCACCACGGTCAGCGGCGCCCGCGCCTTTCTCGGCGCCGGTGTTCTGGAAACCGCCCGCATCCTGCTGGCGTCGCAGCCCAGCCTTCAGGAACTGACACTGAAGGACAGCCAGCACGCCTTCCTGCCGATGCTGCATCGCTGGCGGAACCGCGCCCGGCCCGACCGGGGGCGCTTTCACACCCTGCCCCAGGCTTTCGTGGAGATCGACGCGCCCGAGGTCTCTCCCTTCCTCGTCCATTCCCAGATCTACACCTGGAACGAGTTCTTCCCGCGTGACCTGGTCGAGAATTACGCGCGCAAGCTGCCCGGTTCCGCCCCCCTCTTCACCGCGCTCGCCCGGCGGCTGATCGTGGCGCAGATGTTCCTGCATTCGGACCATTCGCACCGGATGCCACTCAGGCTGGCCAGCGACGGACGGTTGCAGGCGCGGCTGGATGCGAACCCGGCGATGGAGGGCGTCCTGAAGGCCGCCGCCCGACACATGGCCAAGGCGATGCGCAAGGTGGGGCTGCTGCCGCTTACCTTCGCCGCCCGGCCCGGCGCGCCGGGGTCGAGCTTTCATGTCGGCGCTTCCGTCCC
>JAUIDM010000244.1 GCA_030428915.1 Alphaproteobacteria bacterium
CCGGTCGTCTTTCATGATGGCGAGGCGCCAACGGTCGGGGTTTACGGCGTCGAAGGCTCGAAACCCGGCGCGGCGGCCGTGGGTGTCGCGCTCTCGCATATTTCGATCCCGCCGAACCGGCTGGGCTATGGCCGCCTGCTGGGGCGCTGCGTTTTCAACTCCAAGCGCTACTACGCGGCGCTGACCACACTGGCCAAGCCGGATGACGATTTCATCGTCGTTCCGTTTCAGCGCCTTCCGGCCGAGAAGGCGGGCGGCACGCCGGCCGAGATCGAGGCAGAGCGGGACCTGATCGCCGAAAAGATCGTCGGCCATTCCAACCGCAAGCTGCGGAAGATCTTCGAGGATGAACCCGATGTCCTTGACCTGTTCCAGTCGCTTGGCCCCGACCTGACGGTCTTTGCCTATGCCTTCAATTTCAAGGTGGGTGGCAAGCTCAACCGCAAGCTCGACCTGATGAATGACTTCAACAAGGAGATGTTCCATCGCCTCAGCCTTGAAGTTCCGCCGCATCACGAAGGCGCTGTGCCGAAAACGCCGCTCTTTGTGACCAGTTCGCAATTCGATCCCGTGACTTATGGCGAGGGCTTCGTTCATGACTTTACGCGGCGCGCAGGGGTGAAAACCAGGCATCCGACGGCGGTCAGGTTCCTGATTTCGACAATGCAGAACCCCTTTGTCACCGCGACCGCCGACGGCAATTTCATTCCGACCCTGATGACAGTCTTCCGCGAGACGCTGGAGGACGTGCGTGCCCACATCATCAAGAAACACGACCTCGCGAGGGAGACCTGATCATGGTGCATTACAACATTCCGCCGCGGCTCAGATTTGAGAAGCCCGAGGTGCATAACGACCCCTGCCAGCACGCGTTCATTCTGGTCGGGCACCAACGGATCTACGGCGTCCACATGACCCAGTATCACTGCGAAAAGCACAAATATCAGCTGATCCTGCATATCGACCTGCCGAAGGAAGCCCGCGAGGAATATCTGCGCCAGAGGGAACTTTACCCTGACGATACCTTTATCCTCTGCAACCGGATCGAGGACAAATGCTCCATCCCGTCGCTTGGCGGCGGCTTGAAGAAAAGCTTTACCGGTGCGATCTATCGCGGGTTTCGCCCGCCCCCCGATCCGGAGCCCGAAAACTGGTTCCCGTGGAACGATCAGGAAACGCTGCCCGTGATCAACAAGATCAAGGTGAAGATCGAGCGTATCGTGCTCTGGCGCCCGTTCACGCATCAGGAGCCCGCGCCGGATACGGCCAGCTATTTCATGTGGGGGCCAGAGGAGGCGGGGCCGGATGGCAAGGCCGAGGCGCATATGACCAACCTTCAGACGGCGGAACTGCTGACGGGGCCGCATGAACCGCCGCTTTACGGTCTGGATCAGGACCATGTCATGAGCCTTGATCACGCGCCCGAATGGGCGTCGGGCGAAATGCTGAATGCCGGGATCGTCGTCTCGGCGCCCTCGATCCGGCGCCGCGACCCCGAGACGGGTCACACGATGCTCTTGCCCAAGCCGCCCTTTGACAAGGGGGGCACGTTCCAGGTGATGTATCGCGGCATCCAGCCGCCGCGCCACGTCAAGGCCGGTCCGACCTTCCTGTGGGCCAGCGTGGTCTGTAACAGTCCCGCCCTGGTTCCGGTGACACCGAATATGGCGATGATCATTTCGTCCATGCCCGAGAAATACTGGCTATGACGCTTATCGGGGTTGCGTCGAGAATTTAAGTGTCGGAATTCGAACGAAAAAGGGTTGAATTCTGATACGATGAAACCCGAAACGCTATTGGAGAGCGCATGACCGAGAGTTTCACCAAGGAAGACGGCAATACCGAGCTGTGGCACACGATCTTTGCGGTCGGCCATCCCGACCTCAGCAAGCAGCAGGAGTTTCATGCGAAACTGCCGCGTGATCCGCGGTGCAGGCTTTGCAATGCGCCGTTCGCCGGTCTTGGCGGGCTCTACATGCGGTTCCGGGGCAAGGTGGCCTCCAGCCGCAACGAAAACTACTGCAATGCCTGCGATGGCTTCCTCGATGCCTTCCCCGGTGGCGCGGAGGTCGAGATGTCGATGCTCTTTGCCGATATCCGTAATTCGACCGCCTTCGCCGAAAGCGCCGGGCCGAAGGCGGCATCGGATCGGGTGAACCGGTTCCTCGACAGCGCAACGAAGGCGATCACCGACAATGACGGCTTCATCCTCGCATTCTACGGCGACTGCATCGTAGCTGTATGGCCGCCGGGATTTAGCGGTCCGGATCACGCAAGAATGGCGGTGAAAGCGGCGAGAGAGATCGCGGGCCATGCGCGCGCGCGCGTCGAGGCTGCGCCTGTGGGTGTGGGCGTACACAAGGGCACAGTTTATATCGGAACGGTGCAGGCGGCCAAGGGGCTGTTCCGCGACGTCTCGATCTTTGGCGCCGAAGTGAACGTGACCGCGCGCCTTGCCGCATCGGCGGCAGCGGGCGAAGCGCTGGCGAGCAGGGACATTCTGGAGGCGGCTGGCGGTACGGGAGAGATGAAATCCTATGAGCTCAAGGGCATTTCCCGCCCGGTTGAGGCCGCTGCATTGGGCTGACGTCAGAGGTCAGCGAGTTCACTTAGCGCGGCGGGATCCTTCAGGATGATACCCTTGGGGCCCATGCTAATCAAACCTTCGTCGGCCCAGGCCCGGAGGCGGCGATTGACATTTTCCCGCGAGATGCCGGAAAACTCGCCCAGATCGGTCTGGGAAAAGCGTTCGGCTGACAACAATTGCCCCTCGGGCGCGTTCTCCCCCCAGCGTTCTGCGAGGCGGATCAGCGCGCGGGCAAGGCGCGACTGCGCCTCGGTCTGGGCCTGCGTGGCAAACATGTCAGAGGCGTTGCGTACCTTTGCGCACAACTCCGCCACCAGAGCGAAGAGGGCGTGGGGACGGTCGCGCAGAAAGCCCATGACATCTGTGCGATGCAGAATGAGGCCAGTGACCTTGGTCGCGGCGGTCGCGTCGGCGCTGCGAAACCCACCATCGAGCAACGCGATCTCACCCAGGGCCTCTCCCGGCCCCATGTGGTTCAATACCGATTTGCGCCCGGAAAGCGACGTGATCGAAATCTCGACCCGTCCATCCCTGATCAGCAGCAATGTCTCACCGGGGTCGCTGCGACTGAAGATCATCTGACCGGCCTGGAACGATGCGGGCCGGGCATGAGAAAGCAGCAGCTGCCGATCGTCATCACTTAATGACGACAGCAGCAGGCTGTTCGATTGAAACGTGTCTTCGGCGCTCCCCATAATCCACTATTTCACCGGCGGTTCTTCCGGGTCAACGCGGTTGTTCGGCGTTCGGAAAAAAGGGGCCCGGTGGCCACCACTCCACCGGGCCCCGGGGGGCTGCAAGCCGGGCGTGGGTCAGCCCCAGCCGCCTCCACCACCGCCACCGCCATCTTTGTCGTCGCGGTTGTCGTTGAAATAGCTTGGTGCGGCGGCCGGTGCCGGAGTGTCATTCACAACCGGTGCCGCAGGAACAGATTTTGCGGGAATGGCCGCAGGCGGGGTGACCTTTTTCACCGGCGCTTGCGCCGGTGAATAAATCGGCGCGGCCCGCGTCTGCGGTTGCGGCAGGTAGTCACAGCCACTCACTAACGTGCAGCCTGCCAAAACGATGCTGGTCATTGAAAATCTTGTCATGGTCATCTCACTTCTACTTCTATTTGTTGCGCGGGACGTCCCGCCTTCACTCGGTGGCAAGCCCACCGGCATCCTTGATGCGCCGGATCAGTTCGAGCGTCTTGCGTGGGTCGGCCCGGTAGGCGTCCTGGATCAGATCGAGATCCGCCCATTCCTGAAGGGCAGGCCCTGTTTCCTCTTCATTTTTCGTGGTGCCGAAGCTCCGACCGGTTTCAGTCCCGTCGCCAAGCGCCTTCAGCTCAGCGCAAAGGCTTGCGGCCAGCTCCGGCTCTGTCACGCCGAGCACATCGCACTCACTGGCCTGCGCATTGCCTGCCGCCAGGATCAGCGCTGTTGTGGCAAGTACGCGGTACATTGGATGCTCCGTGCCGTTTCGGTGTTCGACTGAAGCTGACGATAGGTCACCCGGGCTCGGCGGCGGCTTGCGTCGTTTAATTTACGAGGCCGCCTCAAAAGCTCCGGTTTCCAATCAATTAGATGAAGCGCTCGGCGGATCGCCGGGCGCGGCCGTTACAGGAGGCGGATCATGTCAACGATGGACTATCTTCTGGTTGTCGGGGCCGGGCTGACCATCTTCATGGCGCTCATGCTGCTTCTTCAGCGTGTATTGGTCGCGTCGATGATGCTGAAGTCCGTCATATATTCGCTGCCCTTCGGATGAGTGCGATGGGAAGTGATGCGGCATATGACGCGCTGGTGCGGCACCTGATGGGGCCGCTTGTCGCCTATTACGACGATGCGTCGATATCCGAGATCATGATCAACGGACCGGACGATATTTTCGTCGACGGTCGGAACGGGATCGAAAAGACTCCTTATCGCATGCCGGACGCCGCGGCGCTCCGCGCGCTCGCGCGGGTCATCCTGCAGTATTCCGGCAAGCGCCTAACCCCGGAGCATCTGTCGCTTGAGGCGCGGATGCCGAACCGGTCGCGGGTCCATATCGTTCAGGATCCGGCAGCACCGGCAGGGATCACCATCGCCATCCGCCAATTCGCACGCACGCCGCCGACGCTCGATGACCTGATCGAAGGCGGGTCGTTGACGGAGGATGCGATCGCCTGGCTGCGCGAACAGGTTCTGGGCCACCGCAACATCATCATCTCGGGCGGCACCGGCACCGGCAAGACCACGCTTTTGGGCCTTCTGGCGCGGATGATGAAACCCGAAGAGCGTATCATCACCATCGAGGATGTGGTGGAGCTGGACCTGCGCATGCCCCATGTCGTGCAGTTGGAGGCGCAGATGCCGGATTCGAAGGGACGGGGCGGGGTCACGATCCGGGACCTCTTCCGCGCAACGCTGAGGATGCGGCCAGACCGCATCCTTGTCGGCGAATGCCGGGGCGGCGAGGCGCTCGACATGATCCAGGCGATGAATTCCGGCCATGCCGGGTCGCTTTCAACGGTGCATGCGGACGATCCGATGCGCGCCCTGTCGCGGCTGGAGACGCTGTGCCTGATGTCGGATGTCGAGATCCCGCTGATCGCGGTGCGCCGTCAGATCATCGAGGCGATCGACGTGATCGTTCAGGTCCAGCGCCGCAACGGCCGCCGGGTCATCGTCGACATTGCCGAGGTAGTCAAGGACGACCCCGGCGCCGATCGTTACGCCACGCGCCCCATCTTCCACCGGGCCGGCGGCGATCCGGAAAACCTGCTGGAACGCGCCACAGCGGCCGCATCGCACTGAATACGACGCCCCCGTTTCGATCCGTGATTCCAGTACCTTCATCGATGCGGAGACCTGTTCCGCAAGCGAGGAGGGAACACCCCATGTCACTGGAATATTTGCTTGTTTTTGCCCTCGGCCTCGCTGTCGCGACCGTCCTGGCGACCATGGGAACAGAGATCGTCGACTTCGTCATCACCCAGGTCAAGGCAATCATGAGCTGATCAGACCCATGCCGAGACCCCCGAAATTCACCAGAAGGAAGACCAACATGACCCTCGAAAAACTCCTGATATTCGGTTTCGCCCTTGCCGCCCTTTTCGCGATCACGACGGTCGGCACGAACATGATGAAGGATCGCGGCACCGCGAACGATGAATTCAAGCAGGAAATCGACGGCCTGAAGAACGCTGGCTTCTGAGCAAACCTGACCCTGCGGTGGAACCGAAGCGATGACCCTTGAAAAGCTCCTGATCTTTGGCTTTGCACTGGCCGTGGCCTCGGCGCTGACCTTCACCGCGACGAACATGGCGAAGGACCGCAAGCCCGACTACGACGGCTATCAGACAAAGGTCCAGGAAACGCTGGACAAGATGAAATGACCCGCCGCATGCACCATGTCCTTCGCGATCGCGCGACGGAGGCACTGAACCGGCGGCGGCGGGGTGCCATCGGGATCGAGGCGGTGCTGGCCTTTCCGGTCCTCCTCGTGCTTTTCGGCGCCGTCTCGCAGATCATGATCACGGCGCAGGCGCGGGGATATGTCGAGATGGCCGCCTATTCGGCTGCCCGCAGTGCTCTTGTGCACAAATGCCCGCCTTTCGATCTGACGCAGATCTTTGGTTCCCCCTTCGCAGCAGTCGCCGCGTTCCAGTGCAAGGACCAGCCGCAGAAGTGGGAAGATGCCGCCCGCTGGGCATTGATCGCTGCGTCTTCGACATCGGATTTCGCGCCCTCGCGCGGGCGCTGTCCTCAAATCCCCGCAGCGCAGCGCGTCATAACCGGCACGGGCAAGACCGGCGGCTATGACCCGGCCGTCAGCAACAGCATCTGCTATGCGTTCGAACCGGAGAATGTTCAGGTTTCGGTTGAATGGGTCCAGTCGGGCTTGTCGATCCTGTCTGGCGCAAATTCCACTCCGATCCGGGCGAAGGTGCGGTTCAAGTACCCGCTCTCCACGCCCTTTCGCCGGTTCCTGATGGATGGCAAGCGCGGGGACGGCACCTATTGGCGCTGGGGCGAAGCGACGGTGGTGCTGCGATGACCGGCGCGCGCCTGAAATCTCTCATGACCCGCCGGCGCAGGGGCG
>JAUIDM010000245.1 GCA_030428915.1 Alphaproteobacteria bacterium
ATCAACACGACGGTGAAGGAAATCACACCGGACGAATACCGCTCGGCTCAGTCCTCCAACCAGCTGGATGTCGGGCTTTGGGAAAAAGGCCAGCCGACCGGCATCATCCTCGGCAATAACGAGTTGTGGGTGCCGCCTTTCGAGAACTACTTCGCCCACCGCGTCGGTATGCTCTGGGCGGAATGGGTCGATTCCGGCGGGACGAGCGGCGTGGAGCCGCCCGACTATGTGAAGGCGCTTATCGACGACATCAATGCGCTGCAATCGACACCGGCAGGCACGGATGAGTTCAAGGCCATTGCCAACCGCATGGTGGAGAACATGACCGGCAACCTGCTGTTCATCGGCACGGCGCTGACGCCGGATCCGATCTACCACCGCAATGCGCTGAAGAACTTCACCGAGTTCAAAACGGCGTCCTACGAGTACTACCGGACGTATCCTTATCGCGCCCATCAGTGGTATTTCGACGAGTGACGTCGTGAACTGAGCGACGAAACAGGCCGGGGCGGCATAAACCGCCCCGGCCCGCAGGCCCGCTTTCACACAGGACCACCCGCCATGGCCCAATTCGCCCAGTTCGCGCTGACCCGTGCAATCCTCGCGCTGATCACGCTTCTGACCGTTTCCCTCATCGTCTTCACGCTGATGGAACTGGTGCCTGGCACCTGCGCTGAACGCTACCTCGCCTTCAAGAACACCCAAGGCTCGCAGATCACCATTGCCGATATCGAGGCAGAGGAAAAACGACTTGGCCTCGACCGGCCGTTCCCGGTGCGCTGGGGCAGCTGGGTCTACAACGTCTTTGTCCATGGTGAATTCGGCGACAGCTGCATCCTGCGGTTGAACATCAACCAGCTTCTGGCGGACAAGTTCTGGATTTCTCTCGGGATCTGCATGGCCGCCCTGATCCTGTCCTATGCGATTGCGGTGCCGATAGGCATCGTCACGGCAAGTTCTTCGAGTGCGATCGCCAACAACTCGCTGCGCTTTATCTCTTACCTTGGTCTGGCGCTGCCGAACTTCCTTCTTGCGCTCATCATCATGCTGATATCGACGGTCCTCTTCGGAGACAGCCTCACGGGCCTCTTCTCAAAGGAGTATCGTGATGCGGCCTGGAGCTGGGCGAAGTTCGGCGATTTCATCAGCCGTGCCTGGCTGCCGGTCTTCATTCTCGGCTGGTCGGCCACCGCATTTGCCCTGCAGACAGTGCGGGCGCTGATGCTGGATGAAATCGGCAAGCTCTATGTCACCGCCGCCTCGGCGCGGGGCGTGTCGGGGTCGAAACTGCTTTGGCGCTACCCGGCCAAGCATTCGTTGGGACCGGTCATCAACTCGCTGGGCTTCGACCTCAACCGCATCTTCAATGAACTGCCCATCGTTGCGCTGATCCTGACCCTGACAGAGGCGGGCGCGCTTCTCTTCGAAAGTCTTGCCCGATCGAATGACCAGCAACTCGCGGGCGCCATCATCTTCCTGCTGACGGCCAGCATCGTGGCGCTGAACTTCGTCACCGACATGCTTCTGGCCATCATCGACCCGCGCGTCCGTCGCGGCATCATCGGATCGTAGGGGAGGGCGCCATGCTGTTCAAACGCAAGACGGCCACCGCCGGTGTCGATCAGAAGGCAAAGGAAGCCTACTTCACGGCTTCGCAGGGGCAGCTCATCTGGGCACGCTTCAAGGGCAACCGCACCGCGATGATCGCCGCCTGGGCGCTCGTCCTCATGATCATGATGGGCATCTTCGCGCCCTTCCTTTCGCCTTATGATCCGACCATCGCGGGGCGCAACGAGAATTACGAAAATGGCGCCCCGCAGATCCCGAAATTCTGGGACGAAAATGGCTTTTCACTTCGCCCCTTCATCTACGCGACCGAACGTGAGCGGTCGATCAAGACCAACTTCCGCTGGGTCGTGACCGAGAATCGCGACGAGCGGCTCTATATGCGGTTCTTCGTCAAGGACTGGGATTACAAGATCCTCGGGATCATTCCGGGCAACCTGCATCTTTTCGGGGTAGACAAACCGGGCAAGATCCATCTTTTCGGTACTGATGGCAGCGGAAAGGACATCTTCGGACGAACGCTACACGCGATCTGGACCTCGCTGCTCGTGGGAACGCTGGGCGTGTTCATATCCTTCGTTCTGGCGCTGATCATAGGAGGGGTGGCCGGCTATTTCGGTGGCTGGATCGACTCGGTCCTGCAAATGATCACCGACGCAATCCGAACGGTGCCATCGATTCCCTTGTTCATGGCGCTTGCCGCCTTCATGCCCGACCATTGGTCGTCCGAGACGCGGTTCTTCTTCATCTCTATCATCCTCGGCCTGATTGGCTGGCCGACGCTGGCACGACGCATACGAACGCACCTTTTGACCGAAAGGACACAAGAATATGTGCTCGCGGCCGAGCTTTGCGGCGCCCCGCCGGGCCACATCATCCGTCGCCATCTGCTGCCGTCCTTCACCAGTTACATCATCGTCGACCTGATGATTTCCTTCCCCTACATGGTCCGGTCGGAAACCGCGCTCTCGTTCATCGGCCTCGGCCTCAAGGACCCCGTGAACTCGCTCGGTGCGTTGATGCAGAACGTCTCCAAGGCCGACGTGCTTCTGAACTACCAGTGGTACTTCATACCCGTCATCTTCTTCGTGGCGCTGGTTCTGGCCTTCGTCTTCGTCGGCGACGGATTGCGCGACGCGGCTGACCCCTATTCGGATACGAAGAAATGACGGCACTGATCGAAGTCAAGAACCTGACCATCCAGTTCCGGACCGATGAGGGTTTGGTGACGGCCGTCGATGATGTGAGTTTCACCATCGACAAGGGACAGGTGATGGGCCTTGTCGGCGAAAGCGGCTCGGGCAAGTCGGTCACGGCCAAGGCGCTGATGCATCTGAATGCCAGGAACGCGGTCTATGGACCGCAAAGCCAGATCACGCTGCACACCGAAAACGGCCCGGTCGAGGTCTTGAAGCTGAAATCCGCGCGCGATCTGAAGATCGTGCGGGGGGGCGCGATCTCGATGATCTTTCAGGAACCGATGGCGAGCTTCGCCCCCGCTATCACCATCGGCGACCAGATGGTTGAGCAGCTGATGCTGCATTCCGACATGTCGAAGGCAAAGGCAAAGGAGATCTCAGTCGAGATGCTGGATCGTGTCGGCATCTCCGATCCCGCGCGCCGGTTCAGCCAGTATGCGTTCGAGCTGTCGGGCGGCATGCGCCAACGCGCGATGATCGCTATGGCGCTCTCGACCAAGCCGAAGCTTCTGATCGCGGATGAGCCGACGACCGCCCTCGACGTGACCATTCAGGCACAGGTCATCGACCTGATGAAGGATCTGGTGAACGAATTCCATATGGGCATCATCTTCATCACCCATGACCTTGGCGTTATCGCCCAGACCGCCGACAAGGTCGCGGTCAAGTATCTCGGCCGTATCGTCGAGGAAGGCCCGGTGCGCGAGGTCATCCGCAATCCGAAACATCCCTATACTCAGGGGCTGCTGGCGGCCCTGCCGAAACTCGACGATCTGGATGCGCCGCTGACGCCTGTCGCGGGCGACATTCCGTCGCCGTTAGAACGACCCTCGGGCTGCGTCTTCCACACGCGCTGTCCGAAGTTCATCGGCGATGTCTGCAAGGCCAAGCTGCCCCAGGACACGCAGATCGATGCATTGCATCGCGTCGCCTGCCACCTGCATACGGAGATCCCGGCATGAGCGAGACCCTGATCAAGGCCCGCGGACTTTCAGTCGGTTTCAAGATCGGGTCGGGATTCTTCGGCAAGTCGATCCTGAAGGCCGTGGACAATGTCGATATCGACATCGACAAGGGCTCGTTCTTCGGGCTCGTCGGCGAAAGCGGATCGGGCAAGACCACGCTCGGCCGTGCGCTTCTGAAGGCGGTGCCGATCACCGGCGGGTCCGCGCATTACACCGATGGCGAGGTCGACTATGACCTGACGACACTCGCAGGGCCGGAACTGAAGGATTACCGCAAGCGGGCGCAACTGATCTTCCAGGACCCCTATGCTGCGCTTTCGCCACGCATGACCGTGCGTGACATCATCGCCGAACCGCTGGAGGTCATGGGCCTGACGAAGACGCGGGAGGAAACGGATGCAAGGGTGCGCGAGATCGCGGCGAAATGCCGGCTGAACCTCGAACATCTGCGGCGCTTTCCCCATGCCTTCTCGGGCGGCCAGCGCCAGCGGATTTCGATCGCCAGGGCGCTGGTGTCGGGGCCGAAATTCGTGGTCGCGGACGAAAGCGTGGCGGCGCTCGACGTGTCGATCCAGGCCGATGTGCTGAACCTTCTGAAAGAGTTGCAGCGCGATCTGAAGATCACCTTCCTCTTCATCAGCCATGACCTCTCGGTCGTGGCCCATACCTGCGATCATCTCGCAGTGATGTATCTCGGCCGGCTCGTGGAAAGCGCGCCGACGCGCGAGGTGTTCAAGGCGCCGCGCCACCCTTATACGCGTGCCCTGTTCTCGGCGATCCCCTCGCTTGACCCCGACGACCGGGGAACGGCGCAGAAGCTGGAGGGCGAGATTCCCTCTCCCACCAATCAGCCGCCGGGATGCAAGTTCCACACCCGATGCCCCTTTGCCGTGGATATCTGCAAGAGGGTCGAACCGAAGCTGGAACATCCCGGCGACGGTCACGAAGTCGCCTGCCATCGCTGGCGCGAACTTGCCGACACTCTGGTGGCATGATCTGTCGAACGTCCCCACCTTCCGGTCCTGCGCACTATAGGGAAGGGAGCGGTAAGGTCTAAGCTGACCTTCTCAGGCGGTTTCCGAGCGGATGGCGGTTGTCACGATGCCGAGAGCCCGGTCGAGGTCGTCTTTCGGTATGGTCAGGGGCGGTGACAAAGTCAGCACGCATCCCGCGCTGATCTTGAAGCTGAGCCCCGCCTCAAGGCACCGATAGTAAATGCGTTCCGCCGTCGCGCGTCCCGGCGCGCGGCTTTTGCGGTCCTCGACGATCTCGACCCCGAACATCAGGCCACGGCCGCGAATGTCGCCCACCAACGGATGATCGCCCACCGCCTCGCGCAGGCGATCGAGCGCGTAAGCGCCCAGTTTCGCCGCCCGATCCACCAGCCCCTCGTCGCGGATCACCGCGAGGGTTTCCAGCGCCGCGCGTGCCGTGACCGGGTTCTTCTCATGAGTGTAATGGCCGATGGCGAAGTCTCCGCAGATGTCCAGGTCCCGTCGCGCCACAACAGCGGCGATGGGCAAGATGCCACCGCCGAGCGCCTTGCCCAGTGTCACGATGTCGGGGATTACCCCGTCGTGCTCGAAGGCGAACATGGCCCCGGTCTTGCCGAGGCCGGTCGGGATTTCGTCCATGATCAGAAGCGCGCCGTGCCGGTTGCAGGCCTCGCGCACAACCTTCCAGAAGCCCGGCGGCGGTACGACCGGTACCGCGCGCATCGGCTCGGCGATGACGGCGGCCACGTCGCCTTCGCGTTCCAGCACGTACTCCACCATTTTCGCGCAGGCCAACCCGCAGGTGTCGGGGCCTGCATGGCCATAGGCGCAGCGATAGCAGTTGAACGGGGCGACATGCTCGGCGCCCGGAAGCAGGGGGCCGGCGATATGAGAGCGAAACGTCGCCTCGCCCCCCACGGAAGACGCCCCGAATCCCGCGCCGTGGAAGGCGTCCCAGAAGCTGATGGTCTTGAACCGACCGGTCGCGGCCCGGGCAATGCGCAGGGCCACCTCGTTCGCATCCGACCCGCCCGTGGTGAACAGCACCTTGCCGAGATCGCCCGGCGCCAGTGCCCCAAGCGTCTCTGCCAGTTCCACTGAAACCTCGTTGGTAAAACGGCGGGGCGAAAAACTGAGCGCGTCCAGCTGCGCCTTGATCGCGGCCACGACGCGTGGATGTCCGTAGCCGATATGGTGAACGGAATTGCCATGGAAATCCATGTAACGCCGCCCGGACGTGTCCTCGATCCAGATGCCTTCGGCCTTGGCGATGGTCGAAAGGCACGGCGAGGACAACGACTGGTGCAGGAAAGCTCCGGCATCGCGCTCCAGAAGCTCCCGCGTCACCGCATCGGGATGGCGTGCGGCCCATTCCGCCCGCGCTTCGGAAGTGTTCGACTCGCCTTCGGTATGGGTGATCACGCCCACCTCACTTTCTGTCCGAAAATACTCCCGCCGCAGGCTCCCGTCCTTAGCAAATGCTCACCGCGGCCATGGCAGCGAATAGGTCTTCACGTTGGTGAAGAACTTCATGGCTTCGGAGACGCCTTCCTTGACGCCGTTACCCGAATCCTTGATGCCGCCGAATGGAGAGGTCTCGATCCGATAGCCGGGTTGTTCCCAGATGTTCACGGTGCCGACGTTCAGCCCCTCGATATAGGCCTGCATGCGGCGGAAATCGTTGGTGCAGACGCCCGAGGACAGGCCGAAGTCGGTCGAGTTCGAGATCTGCATGACGTCGTCGTCATTGTCGGGCACGCGGACGATCGGAATGACGGGGCCGAAAGTTTCCTCCATCACCAGTTCGCTGTCATGGGGGACGTGGTCGACGACGATGGGCGGCAGCAGCGCGCCCTTTCGGCCGGGATCGTAGAGCACCTTCGCGCCTTGCTCGGCGGCCATGTAGACGCGT
>JAUIDM010000246.1 GCA_030428915.1 Alphaproteobacteria bacterium
GAATACCTTGGGGGGGTCGCCCCTTGATGCGCCATTGGTTTGAGAACCAATGGACGACGGGCAGCGCCCCCGACCGTGGCCTCAGATCCGTTCAATCGCCAGCGCGATGCCCTGGCCGCCGCCAATGCACATCGTGACAAGCGCTTTCTTGCCGTTGATCCGCTCCAGTTCGTACATCGCCTTGATGGTGATGATCGCGCCGGTTGCGCCGATCGGATGGCCAAGCGCCACGGCGCCGCCATTGGGGTTTACCTTGGCCGGATCAAAACCCAGCCCCTTCGACACAGCCAAGGCCTGCGCCGCGAAGGCTTCGTTCGATTCGATCACATCGAAATCACCGACGGAAAGGCCCGTCCGCTTCAAAAGCGCCTCGACCGCAGGCACCGGACCAATGCCCATCACCTCGGGCCGGACCCCGGCATGGGCGTAGCCCAAAATCCGGGCCCGGGGCGTCAGACCCGCCTTCTCCGCCGCATCCGCCCGCGCGAGCACAACCGCGCCTGCGCCATCGTTGATGCCGCTTGCATTGCCCGCGGTGACCGTACCGTCCTTCTTGAATACGGTTTTCAAGCCACCGAGCGCCTCGATGCTGGTGGCCTTGGGATGCTCGTCGGTGTCGAAAACCACCGTTCCCTTGCGAGTGACGATTTCAACCGGGGCAATCTGATCCTTGAACCGACCCTCGGCGATGGCCTTCGCCGCCCGCTCCTGGCTTTCCATCGCGAAGGCGTCCTGCGCTTCGCGGGTAATGCCGTGCTCGGCCGCGACATTCTCGGCCGTCACGCCCATATGGCCGGTGCCGAACGGGCAGGTCAGCGCCCCGGTCATCATGTCGAGCGCCTTGGTATCGCCCATCTTCTGGCCCCAGCGCGCGGCTTGCAGTGCGTAGGGAGAGCGGCTCATGTTTTCTGCGCCGCCCGCAAGGGCAAAATCGGCATCGCCCAGCGCCAGCGACTGGACACATGAGACGATGGCCTGCACGCCCGAGCCGCAAAGCCGGTTGACGTTCATTGCCGGGGTTCCGTTCGGCACACCGGCCTGCATCGCGGCGACACGGGAAAGGTACATGTCGCGCGGTTCGGTATTGATGACATGACCGAAGGCCACATGGCCGATCTGATCGCCCGCGACACCTGCCCGCTCCAAAGCTGCCTTGGCCGCCACAGTGGCGATGTCGATTGGGGCCATGCCGGCGAGGCTACCCCCGAAGGTTCCGATCGCCGTGCGCGCACCGGACAGAATCACGATATCATTGGTCATGTCAGCCCTCCAAGAATGTCGGGCAGATGTTAGATGCCGCGACGCAGCGTGACCAGAGTGATTTCGGGGGGCTGCAGGACGCGCAACGGCAGGCCGGAATATCCCAGCCCACCCGACACGATCAGATGCCGACCCCCTTCGCGGATATGGCCCCATGCGTACCGCCCGCCGTAGGAAGACGGTGTCATGGGCCGCCAGCCCAATAGGTTGGCCTGCCCGCCATGGGTATGGCCGGAAACCTGCAGCAGGGCGCGTTCGTCGCCTTCAGCGAAGTAGTCCGGCTCATGCGCCAACAGGATGGCGGGCGCACCGTCCGGTACATCGGCGAATGCCTCATTCGGCCGGTGCAGACCGGGCCGCCCGCGCTTGCGGAATGCCCGCTGGCTGTCCATCCCGACCAGCCAGAATCGACCGCCGCCATGAGGAAAAGCAACGGCCCGGTTGTTCAGATGCCGGATCGGTCCTGCCTCCAGGGCCTCGGCCACGGAATTCCGGGTAAACCTGGTCCTCCGGGCTATGGGACAATCCCACCAGTCATGATTGCCGAGGACCGCCGCGACCCCAAGCGGCGCGGACAGGCGATGAAGCTCGGCCACGATGGCATCGGCAGGTTCGGCGCGGGCTGGCAGATTACGGTCCGCAATGAAATCGCCCGGCAGCAGGATGAGGTCGGCACCGAGGCCGTTGACCATCGTCACGGCGCGCCGAAGGGCCGAAAGCGGAGTCCAGGGCCGGCAGATATGAAGATCGGCAAGAATCGCGATGGAAAGATCGGGCAGATCCCATCGCGGATCGGCGATCACATGGCGCACAACCCGCGGATGGCTGAACACTGTCAGCGGCGCGAAATACCCCCTCGGCTTCACGAGGGACCGCCATGACGGATAGGTGCAGGGCCGGTCATCTGGCAGGCGGGTGGATGGCTTCCCGACCGAACCCGTCGAGCAGCCAGACTTCGCCGTCTTCGATCACCACCGTCGATAGGGCATGGCCATAGCCCGCGCCGCTGTCGATGTTCAGGCGGTTGCCATAGTGCGTGACCACATCGACCGGCGTGTGACCGTGGACGACCAGCTTACCGTAATCCTCTTCGTGATCATGAAATTCCCGGCGAATCCACAACAGGTCATCCTCTGACTGCTCGGCCAGCGGAATACCCGGCCGGATACCGGCGTGGACAAAAAGCATGTCGCCACGGACGAACGACGTCGGAAGGTTGCGCAGGAAGGTCAGATGTGTCTCGGGAACCTTCGATGCCGCCTCGGCGTGCAGATCGAACAAGAGCCGGTCCTCCGCCCGGTCGACCCCATACGAGGCAAGCGTCGTCGCCCCCCCAAGACGGGGATGGACCCAGTGCAACTCTGCCCGAAGGCCGGGATCCTGGCTGTCGGGATCGGCCATGAAGCCGGTGAACATGCGGTCGTGATTGCCCTTGAGCGTGACCCATGGCTTTCCGGCCTCATGGCCCCGCATCAGATAGTGGACAACGCCGCGACTGTCGGGCCCGCGGTCCACCAGATCGCCGATATGAACCACCGGCGCCTCCGCATCGCCAAACCGTGCCCGGTCCTCTTCGATCCGCCGATGTGCCTCTTCCAGCTTGTCGAAATGGCCGTGAATGTCACCGATCGCGTAGGTTCTCATGTTCGTCCGTCCGGGTAGGGCGGTTCGAGTTTACGTTGAATCGGAATTCGAACCTTCTTTGTTCGAATTCCGATACTTGATGTCGCAACGAAAACTCGAAACGCTTCAATGCGGGCGGACCCTATCGCGGGGCCGGGGCCGGGGCAATCCGCGCCGGTCAGGCGACCTGCACTTCCGGATCGGGCAGGAAGGCGTAGGAATGGGTGTTCACATCACCCGACCAGCGCCAGAGCGCCAGAACGCCCTCCGGTCCGGTGCGGAACGCGTGCGGCATCAGGCTCGGGTGATGGATCATGTCGCCGGGGCGGCGGATGCGGCGATCCTCTCCGGCGGTCCAGAAGGCCTGCCCGGCAAGGATCACGTAGGTTTCGTCCGCGTCGTGATTGTGCAGCGAATAGTAACTGTCAGGCCGTTGGTAAAAGAGGCCAAGCCGCAGGTCGGGGGCGGGGATCGGCCCGTCGGGACCCATCAGTGTGGTGACAGCGCAGATCGCGGCGGCATCGTCGCTCATTCGGTCAGCCACGGGATTGGTGCCCCAAGGGATCAGGTGCTGCGCCGCGAGGATCGCCTTCGCCGCCGGAAGATCCGAGCTCGCAAGCAGGTCGCGCATCAGACCGTCGAGCGCGCAGGGCGCCTGCGGCATGAATGGTTCGGGGGAGGGTGTGGTCACCAGCGCCTGAGCTGTGCGGTCAGCCGCATCGCGACCCTCGGCCCGGTAGATGTCGGCCAGCGCGCCAAGCAGATCGTCAAAGACGGAAGGATGCAAAGCCCGGACCTTTCCACATCAGGAAAACAGGCCGAGCTTTGGTCCGATTCAGCCGCCCGCGCTGCATCGCGGGCGACATGAGATGCGTCGTTTTCGAGGTCTGCCGCCCATTTGCGGGCGGCCGTTGCCGTCACGCCACGTCGAAGACGAGCGGCTTGACCTGCTGGAAGAGACCCGTCTTCATCAGCTTGTCGATCACCGGCTGCGGGATCGGATCGTCGACATAAAGCAGCGCGATCGCGTCCTTGCCCCGCGAAGACCGGCCGAGCGTAAAGTTCGCGATGTTCACGCCGTTTTCGCCCATCGTCTGTCCCAGCGTGCCGATGATGCCGGGTACGTCTTCATTCGTCGTATAGAGCATATGCGCCCCGATCTCGGCGTCGATGTTGATGCCCTTGATCTGGATGAAGCGCGGCTTGCCGTCGCTGAAGACGGTGCCGGCAATGGAGCGCTCGCGCTTGTCCGTCACAATGGTCAGCTTGATGTAGCCGTCAAAGACCCCGCCCTTTTCCTGGTGGGTGGTGGAGATCTTCACACCACGCTCCTTGGCGATGATCGGGGCAGAGACCATGTTCACATCCGGATTTGTCGCCTTCATGATCCCCGAAATCGCACCGCAATTCAGCGCATCAAGGTTCATCTTGGCGACCGTACCATCGTACAGGATGTTGATTGCCTTGACCGGCTCATCCGTCATCTGGCCCGCGAAGGCGCCCAGATGCTGGGCCAGCTTCAGCCATGGGCCCATGACGGCGGCTTCCTCGGCTGTCACCGAGGGCATGTTGAGCGCGTTCTGAACCGCGCCCGTTAGTAGATAGTCCGACATCTGCTCGGCCACCTGAAGCGCCACGTTTTCCTGCGCCTCGGTCGTGGCAGCACCAAGATGCGGGGTGACGACGACATTCGGCAGATGGAAGAGAGGCGAAGCTGTCGCCGGTTCGGTCTCAAAGACATCGAATGCCGCGCCCGCGACATGGCCGGATTTCAGTCCCTCCGCCAGCGCCGCCTCATCCACCAGACCGCCACGGGCGCAGTTGATGATGCGAACGCCCTTCTTCGTCTTGGCGATGTTTTCCTTCGACAGGATGTTGCGCGTCTTGTCGGTCAGCGGAACATGCAAGGTGATGAAATCGGCCCGCGCCAGCAGTTCGTCGAGTTCAACCTTGGTCACGCCCATCGCCTTGGCGCGCTCCTCGCTCAGGAACGGGTCATAGGCGACGACCTTCATGTGCAGGCCCAGCGCGCGATCGCAGACGATGCCGCCGATATTGCCCGCGCCGATCACGCCCAGCGTCTTGTTGAACAGTTCCACCCCCATGAAGCGGTTCTTTTCCCACTTGCCTTCATGGGTGGAGGTGCTGGCCTCGGGCAGTTGGCGCGCGACCGCGAACATCATCGCAATGGCATGTTCGGCGGTTGTGACCGAGTTGCCGAAAGGCGTGTTCATCACGATCACGCCTTTCTTGGAGGCGGCCGGGATGTCGACATTGTCGACCCCGATTCCCGCGCGGCCGATCACTTTCAGATTTTCGGCGGCGGCGAGGATCTTTTCCGTGACCTTGGTGGCCGAACGGATGGCGAGGCCGTCATATTGACCGATCACCTCCAGCAGGCGGTCCTTGTCCTTGCCGAGGTCGGGCAGATAGTCGACCTCGACCCCCCGGTCGCGGAAGATCTGGACCGCGGTTTCGCTGAGCTTGTCGGAAACGAGTACTTTGGGTGCCATTTTTAGCTATCCTGTCATGCCCGCGCGTGCGGGTATCGGTGGAAGGCCCCCGCTTGCGCGGGGGTGACAATTCAGGGATCAGGCCGCGACGGATTGCGCGGCGAGTTCTGTGCGGTAGGCCCATTCGATCCAGGGCATCAGCGCCTGAACGTCCGAGACCTCCACCGTCGAGCCGCACCAGATCCTGAGGCCCGGGGGCGCGTCGCGATAGGCGCCGGCATCGAGGGCAACGCCTTCGCCCTCCAGCCGTTTCGCCACCGCTTTTGCAAAGGCCGCACCATCCACGATGCGGGGATCGGTGAACTTCAGGCAGACGCTTGTGGTGGAGGCCGTGGCCGGATCAACCGCCAGATCGGCGATCCAGCCCTTGTCCGCGATGAAGTCGCGCACGGCTTTCGCATTGGCATCGGCCCGCGCGATCAGCGCTTTCAATCCGCCAAGGCCTTGGGCCCATTTCAGTGCGACAAGGTAATCCTCGACGCAGAGCATCGACGGCGTGTTGATCGTCTCGCCCACGAAGATGCCCTCGATCAGCTTGCCGCCCTTGGTCAGGCGGAAGATCTTCGGCAGCGGCCAGGCGGGCGTGTAGCTTTCCAGCCGATCAACGGCACGGGGGGACAGGATCAGGACGCCATGCGCGCCTTCGCCGCCCAGAACCTTCTGCCAAGAGAATGTCACCACATCGAGCTTGTCGAAGGGCAAGTCCATCGCGAAGGCGGCTGAGGTCGCATCGCAGATGGTCAGGCCCGCACGGGCCGCCGGAATCGCATCGCCATTCGGCAAGCGCACGCCAGAGGTCGTTCCATTCCAGGTGAAAACCACGTCGCGGTCAAAATCGACTGTCCCGAAATCGACGATCTCGCCATAGGGCGCCTTTTTCACCACGGCATCGAGCTTCAGCTGCTTGACCACATCCGTCACCCAGCCTTCGCCGAAGCTTTCCCAGGCCAGCATCTCGACCGGCCGCGCGCCCAGAAGCGACCAGAGCGCCATTTCGACAGCGCCGGTATCCGAGGCGGGCACGATGCCGATGCGGTAGTCGTCGGGCACGCCCAGCACCTCGCGCGTCAGGTCGATGGCCTCTTTCAGCCTGGCCTTGCCCACGGCAGCGCGGTGCGAACGGCCCAAAGGCGCGTCGGCGAGCATGTCGAGGGTGAAACCGGGGATCTTCGTGCAGGGGCCCGAAGAGAAGCGCGGATTGGCCGGCCGCGCAG
>JAUIDM010000247.1 GCA_030428915.1 Alphaproteobacteria bacterium
CCAATTAGATACCCAAAAGCAGGAGTAACGCAGGTTGTGGCCTTGGGGCAAGCCCGATTATCTGCATCCTGACACCGGAGCGATCCGGAAAACGCAGCATTTCCGGAGGCCCGACCGATGAATGATACGACGATCTTCCCGCAGCTCGAAATCCCCGAGACGCTCGCGGCCGGCCCCGGCCCGGGCAACACCGATCCGCGGGTCCTTGCGCGATTTGCCCAGACCGGCCTTGCCGATCACATGCAGGCCGACGTGCTGCGCGGCATGATCGAATGCAAGGAGATGCTGCGCCAGGTCTGGGGCACGAAGAACACCTACACCTACGGCGTCGGCGGCACCGGCTTTTCCGGCCTCGACTGCATGCTGGGCGCGATCCTGCCAGGCGACACCGTCGTGGCCTTCGTCAACGGCACCTTCTCGGGCATCGACGGGTTGACCATCCGCATGAAGGCCGCGACCCGCGAGGAACTGGCCGCCAATGCGATGGACCCGCAAGCGGCGTCCGTGACCATCATCACCGTGCCGCATGGCCAGTCGGTGACGGGTGAGATCGTCGAGAAGGCACTGGCCGAGAAGAAGCCGAAATGGGCATTCATGGCGCATTGGGAAACCGGCTCGGGCCGGATCAACGATCTGCAGGGGTTCTCGGATGCCTGCGAGCGGCATGGCGCGATGGGGCTCGTCGACGCGGTCTCTTCCCTCGGGATCGCCGACTTTTCCATCGACGACTTCCCCGGAGTGGTCGGCTGGGCGTCCTGCCCGCAAAAGGGCGTGCTCTGCCTGCCGCTGACCTATGCGCCGGTCAGTTTCACCGACCGCTACATCGCCCATGTCCGCGCCAATGGCTGCGCATCCTACGTGCACAATCCGGTGCTGGAAGCGCGCCACTGGGGCATCATGGACGGCAAGGACGTACCGGCCGGGGCCTATCACCGCACCCATTCGGGCTATGCCGTCGCCGCCTTCCACGAGGCGCTCCGCATTACGCTTCAGCATGGCCGTGTCCAGAAGGCCCGTGATTACGCGTTCCATGAAAAGGCCCTGCGCGATGCCGTCACGGCGATGGGCTGTGACGTGACCTCGAACATGACGAGCCTTGTTGTCCTGAACCTGCCCGCCGCGCTGGCGGGCCGCGAAAAGGAACTGGTGCAGACCTGCCGCGCCAGGGGCTTTGGCATCTGGCCGACGCTTTCGGAGCCGGTTCAGGTCCGCATCGGCATCCTGAACCAGCTTTCGGAAAGCGCGATCACCGATATCGTCATGCGCTTTGCCGTTGCGATGCAAGAGATGGGCGCCGCGATCGACATGGGCGCGGTCCAGTCCGGGCTCGACCGGCACTATCAAACCGCAATGGCGGCTGAATGATTAGCTACGGGCGGAGGAGGCTCGCGAATGGACATTCATGAATATCAGGCCAAGGAAATCCTCGGCCGGTTCGGGGTCACCGTCCCCGATGGCGGGCTGGCCTACAGCCCCGAACAGGCGGCCTATCGCGCCCGTGAACTTGGCGGCAACCGCTGGATCGTCAAGGCGCAGGTCCATGCCGGCGGCCGCGGCAAGGCCGGCGGCGTGAAGCTCTGCGACAGCGAGAGCGAGATCCTCGACGCTGCTGACGAGATGTTCGGCAAGAAGCTGGTGACGCATCAGACCGGCCCCGAGGGCAAGGGCGTCTACCGCGTCTATGTCGAGGCGGCGGTGGCGTTCGAGCAGGAGATCTATCTGGGCTTCGTGCTGGACCGCACCTCGCAGCGGGTGATGATCGTCGCCTCGTCCGAAGGCGGGATGGAGATCGAGGAGATTTCGGCCGAGAAGCCCGACTCGATCGTGCGTTCGACCGTCGAGCCGGCCGTTGGCCTGCAGGATTTCCAGGCGCGCGAGATCGCGTTTGCCCTCGGTATCCCGGCCAAGCTGACCCAGCAGATGGTACGCACACTTCAGGGCTGCTACCGCGCCTTCACCGAGCTTGACGCGACCATGGTGGAGATCAATCCGCTGGTGATCACCTCGGACGACCGCATCCTTGCGCTTGACGCCAAGATGACCTTCGACGGCAACGCGGTGTTCCGCCACCCGCACGTCGCCGAACTGCGCGACAAGAGCCAGGAGGATCCGCGCGAAGCCCGCGCGGCCGACCGGGGGCTCAACTATATCGGTCTGACCGGCAATATCGGCTGTATCGTCAACGGCGCCGGTCTGGCCATGGCGACGATGGACACGATCAAGCTGGCGGGCGGCGAGCCTGCGAACTTCCTCGACATCGGTGGCGGTGCGACGCCCGACCGGGTGGCGAAGGCGTTCAAGCTGGTCCTGTCGGACGCGAACGTGCAGGCGGTTCTCGTGAACATCTTCGCGGGTATCAACCGCTGTGACTGGGTGGCCGAAGGCGTCGTGCAGGCGCTGACTCAGAATCCGGTCGATGTGCCGGTCATCGTGCGCCTTGCGGGCACCAATGTGGAGGAGGGCCAGAAGATCCTCGCCAAGTCCGGCCTGCCGATCATCCGCGCCACCACGCTGATGGAGGCGGCCGAACGCGCCGTGACCGCATGGCAGAATGACAAGAGCCAGAACACCAAGCTGAGGGCCGTCTGATGAGCATCTATCTGGATCGCAATAGCCGCGTCATCGTTCAGGGCATCACCGGACGGATCGCGCAGTTCCACGCCAAGGAAATGATCGACTACGGCACCAACGTCGTCGGCGGCGTCGTGCCCGGCAAGGGCGGCGAGACCGTGCATGGCGTGCCGGTCTTCAACACGGTGAAAGAGGCCGTGGCAGCGACCGGCGCCGATACCAGCCTTGTCTTCGTGCCGCCCCCTTTCGCGGCGGATTCGATCATGGAAGCGGCCGATGGTGGCATCCGTTACGCGGTCTGCGTGACCGATGGCATCCCGGCGCAGGACATGATCCGGGTGAAGCGCTACATGTACCGCTATCCGAAAGAGCGCCGCATGGTCCTGACCGGGCCGAACTGCGCGGGCACGATCAGCCCGGGCAAGGCGCTTTGCGGTATCATGCCGGGCCATATCTATCTGCCCGGCCATGTCGGCATCGTCGGCCGCTCGGGCACGCTTGGATATGAGGCGGCCCAGCAGTTGAAGGACCGCGGCATCGGGGTGTCGACCTCCGTCGGTATCGGCGGCGACCCGATCAACGGCTCCTCTTTCCGCGATATCCTGGAGCAGTTCGAGGCCGATCCCGACACCCATGTGGTCTGCATGATCGGCGAGATCGGCGGCCCGCAGGAGGCTGAGGCGGCGGAATACATCCAGAACCACATGACCAAACCCGTCATCGCCTATATTGCGGGCCTGACCGCACCCAAGGGCCGCACGATGGGCCATGCTGGTGCGATCATTTCGGCTTTCGGCGAAAGCGCGTCGGAAAAGGTGGAGATTCTGACGGCCGCCGGCGTCACCGTGGCCGAGCATCCCTCGATCATCGGCGAGACGATCGCGCGGGTGATGAAGAAAGAAGCCGCTTAAGGGAGGCTTGAGATGGCGAAACCCAGGGTACTTGTCACACGGCGCTGGCCTGCTGCGGTCGAGGCGAAGATGGCCGAGGTCTTCGACCTGACCATCAATCGCGACGACCGGCCGCTTGGGCCCGACGATATCCGTGGCGCGATCGGCGACTATGACGCCGTTCTGCCCACTGTCACCGACCGCCTGCCGGGCATGGTCTTCGACACGCCGAAGGCGCGCACGAGGATCCTGGCCAATTACGGCGTGGGTTTCGCCCATATCGACACCGAGGCCGCGAAGTCGCATGGGATCGCGGTGACCAACACGCCCGATGTCCTCTCGGAATGCACCGCCGATATCGCCATGACGCTGATGCTGATGGTGGCGCGGCGGGCAGGCGAGGGCGAGCGCGAGGTGCGCGAGGGTCGCTGGACCGGCTGGCGGCCCACGCATCTGATCGGCACCAAGGTGTCGGGGGCGACGCTTGGCATCATCGGCTTCGGCCGGATCGGTCAGGCGATGGCGCAGCGCGCGCATCATGGCTTCGGCATGAAGATCCTCGTTCAGAACCGCTCGGCGGTCGCTCCGGAAGTGCTTGCCCGTTATAATGCGGTGCAGGTCGACACGGTAGAAGACCTGCTGCCGCAATGTGATTTCGTCTCGCTCCACTGCCCCGGCGGGGCGGCGAACCGGCACCTGATCAACGCGCGGCGTCTGGACCTGATGAAGCCGACCGCTTTCCTGATCAACACCGCGCGGGGCGAGGTCGTGGCAGAACATGCGCTGGCACAGGCGCTGTGGTTCGGGACGATCGGCGGCGCGGGGCTTGATGTCTTTGAACGCGAGCCGCTGATCCACCCGGACCTGAAGGATGCCGACAACCTCGTGATGCTGCCGCATCTGGGATCGGCCACCCGCGAGACGCGTGAGGCGATGGGCTTCCGCGTCTTCGACAACCTGATGGATTTCTTCGAAGGCCGCGCCCCGCGGGACCGTGTCGCCTGATCCGGACCGATCCGACGGCACGAGAACGCCCCCCTGCGAAAGCCGGGGGGCGATTTTCGTCTGACCCTTGGCGAGCGGATGTTGGCCGGCTTTAAGCCCAAAGCAGAAATGCCCGATTGCCAATCGTGCGACCGCGGAAATAGGTCCACGACACAGGTGCTGTCGCCTGGGTTATCAATAGGTTGCCTAAGCCGGCTTTTTCTGCCGACGCTCCCGCCAAACGACCAACAGCCCTCCGCCGATGATCAGAAACGAGCCGGGAAAGAGGTCTCGTACTGGCGCTTCGCCAAAGAACACCCATCCGAAAAAGAAAGCCATCGGAATGCCGAAATAGCTGAATGGGGCAAGGTTGCTTTGTTCGGTCATCCTGAAAGACACGATCATGAGCAATACAGCGGTTCCGCCGAAACCTCCCATCGCCACAATCCACCCAAGATCGGACGCAGATCGAATAGTGGAAAAACCACCGAGGTAAAGCGCGAGCATCACGGATCCGACAACAGCAAAGCCAGTGGAGTACAAGTTGACCAATGCGCTTGGTACTTCCTCATCAATCAACCGCGCCGTCACGCCGGTCAGCGCGTAAAGCGCGGCAGCGCCCAGTGGTAAAAGGGACGCCAAGGTAAATGTTTCACGCCCCGGACCCATAACCATCAAAACGCCGACAAAGCCAATCAACACTGCGATCCA
The DNA here is from genome assembly GCA_030428915.1 of Alphaproteobacteria bacterium. Classification (GTDB taxonomy): domain Bacteria; phylum Pseudomonadota; class Alphaproteobacteria; order Rhodobacterales; family Rhodobacteraceae; genus Albidovulum. Next base: position 5,157 of record JAUIDM010000247.1, read on the forward strand.
ACGGATGAGACCCACCCGTTCACCCAGCAGCAGCACGGCAAAGGCTGTCATGAAAAGCCCGCTGGAATAGGAAATTGTCGTCGCAGTGGCAAAGGCGATCAGACCCAGAGATAAATAGAACATCAACTGGGCGAAGGTGACGATGAGACCCCGCATGCAGATCAGGCCCCATTGGCGGACACGCAGGCGCCGCCCATTGCGGTGCCAGGCTGGCGATGACCAAAGCGCGATAAAGCTGGGCACCAGTCCAAAGATATTGCGGTACGCGGACAGTTCCGCCGCAGTGTAACCAGAGGACAGACGCTTGATGACCAGTCCCATCAGGTCAAAAAACACGAGGGAAACGAGGCTGAGAACAATCGCAAGGGTGACGGATCCCGACGGGATCGCCGGTATTTTCCCGACTTCGGCCATTCAGCAACCCTGTCCAGTTCTCCGATACCGATGGTATCGATTGAAAGCTGCCATTGATATTCAGTTTGCGACGCGACGTGCCGTGAGAACCGTCTGACCTGCAAAATACGATTTTTTCAGTGCGGCGAACGGCAGCAAAGTCCCGCAAACGTGTTAGGGGGTTCCGGTTCATTGCTGTTTGTGGTCCGGCCAAACGCGCAGCGGACGAACGCGACCTGCCAGAGCATGGTCTCCGATCCCTGTGCCCGTCCATGGGAGAGCGTCGTGCGCTTCACGGTTGCAGTGCGCGCCGCCTTGCCACAGATTGCCGGCATGCCTTGTGACGCCCAGCAATGATCCGATGACCGACGCCACCGACAAGGAATGGCCGCTGATCCGCACTGCCGGTTTCGATGGGTTTCTTGTCAGCTTCGCCGACTCCTTGAGCGAACCGGCCAATCGCGCGGCCTTGGCGTTTCGCGATGCGGTCGACCGCGCGGGCTGGGAGGGGGTGGAGGAAAGTTCGACCTCGCTCGTTTCCGCCTATCTGCGCTTCGATCCGCTGGTACGGAGCCATGACAACATGCGGGCGGCGCTGACAGGGCTGGTCGGCCAGCGCGACTGGTATGCCGCCGATCTGCCGGAGGGCCGCAGGCTCTGGCGTATCCCGACCGTCTATGGCGGCGAGGCGGCGCCGCAACTGGAGGAAGCCGCGGCGGCGGCGGGCCTGTCGGTGGAGGTGGCCATCGCCTCAATTTCCGAAACGCGCGTCAGGGTCCAGACCATCGGCTTCGCGCCCGGTATGCCGTATCTCGGCGAATTGCCGCCCGACTGGGACATTCCGCGCCAGACAAAACTCACCGCGCAGGTGCCCGCGGGCGGGCTTTGCGTCGCGATCAGGCAACTCGTGCTCTTTCCTGTCGCCACACCCACCGGCTGGCGTCATATCGGCCAGACAGCCTTTCGTCTTTTCCGCCCCGAGGCCAGCGAGCCCTTCGTGCTGCGCCCCGGGGATGAGGTTCTGTTCCCACC
>JAUIDM010000248.1 GCA_030428915.1 Alphaproteobacteria bacterium
TGGACCAGGTGTCGGGCGTGACCGCCTCGCCGCCGATGGAGAAGGTGCCGGATGTCGGCTCTTCGATCATCGTGATCAGCCGCGCAAGGGTGGATTTGCCACAACCCGACTCGCCTACGACGGCGAGCGTCTTGCCGGGCTCCAGCCGGAAGCTTGTTTCCGAAACGGCGCGCACGGTACCACCCTTGGAAAACATGCTCCCCTTTACCGTGTAGTGGCGGGTCAGGTTCTCGGCGGTAACGACGGGGGTGCTCATGCCTCCACCTCCGCTTTGGCGTTCAGGGGATAGTGGCAGCGGGCGAGGCCAAGCTCGGGCCCGCAGGGTGCGGGTGGGGTGTTGCGGCACTTCTCATCCGCAAATTGGCAGCGGGGAGAGAAAAGGCAGCCCGCCGGTCGGTCGAACTGGCCGGGCACGACGCCGGGTATCGTCGGCAGATGACGCGAAGTTGCGCGTTCCGGCAGTGCCGCCAGAAGTGCGGCCGTATAGGGGTGGTGCGGCGTCTCGAAGAGGTCGCCGACGGGCTGTTCCTCCACCTTCTGGCCGGCATATTGGACCTGCACCCGTTCAGCGGTTTCCGCCACGACGCCCATGTCATGGGTGATGAGGATCAGTGCCATGCCGGTTTCGCGTTGTAGTCCCGTGAGCAAGTCGAGGATCTGCGCCTGAATGGTCACGTCCAAGGCCGTCGTCGGTTCGTCGGCAATGAGAAGTTTCGGGCTGCAAGCAATCGCCATCGCGATCATCACCCTTTGGTTCATGCCGCCGGACAGCTGGTGCGGGAAGGCCTTGAGCCGGTCCTCGGGTGCCGGTATGCCGACCATCTCAAAAAGTTCTACGGCCTTTGCTTGGCGCTCCCTCGCGTCAAGCCCCAGATGTAGTCGCAGCGCCTCCTTGATCTGGAATCCCGCGGTGAAGCAGGGGTTGAGCGACGACATCGGTTCCTGAAAGATCATCGCCATGTCCTTGCCGACGATCCTGCGGCGCTGGCGCGGGGTAAGTCCGCGCAGATCCTTGCCGCCAAAGCTCATCACGTCCGCGGTGATCGTCGCTGTCCAGGGCAGAAGGCCCATCATCGCGAGCATCGAAACGGATTTGCCCGAGCCGGATTCGCCGACGATGGCAAGGATGTCGCCGGTATCGACGCTGACATCGACGCCGTCGACGGCGCGGAACTGGCCCGAGGCGGTGGCGAAATCGACCGAAAGATTGCGGATATCGAGAAGGGGCATCGGATCAGCTCCGCTTCAGTTTCGGGTCGAGCGCGTCACGCAGACCGTCGCCCATCAGGTTAATGGCGAGCACGGTGATCAGGATCGCAAGGCCGGGCCAGGTTACGACCCACCAGGCGCGCAGGATGAACTCGCGCGCCTCGGCCAGCATCGTGCCCCATTCCGGCGTGGGGGGCTGGGCGCCCATGCCGAGAAAGCCCAAGGCCGCGGCATCGAGGATCGCGGTCGAGAAGGACAGGGCCCCTTGCACGATGATCGGCGAAAGGCAATTCGGCAGCACGGTGATAAACATCAGCCGGGTCTGCTTTGCACCCGCTACCTGGGCCGCGGTCACGTAGTCCTTCGACCGCTCGGACAGAACGCTCGCGCGGGTGAGACGCACGTAGTGCGGCTGCAACACGATGGCGATCGCGATCATGGCGTTCGTGAGTGACGGCCCGAGAATCGCGACCAGGACGAGAGCGAGCAGCAGAGACGGAAAGGCGAGGATGATGTCCATCACCCGCATGATGATGGTATCGACCCATTTGGGCGCAAAGCCCGCAAGAAGGCCAATCACGATCCCGCCGGAGGCCGCGAAGGCTACGACGATGATGCCGACATAGAAGGAATAGCGCGCGCCATGCAGGAGGCGGGACAGCATGTCGCGGCCGACGGCATCGGTGCCCAGAGGATAGGTCAGGCTGCCGCCCTCCTGCCAGAAGGGCGGTTGCAAGAGAGCGTCGCGGAATTGCTGGGTCGGGTTGTGCGGCGCGAGCACCGGCGCGAAGAGCGCCACGAGGATGAAGGCGGCAAAGACCCATAGCCCGATGACGGCGCCGCGGTTTTCGCGGAAATAGTACCAGAATTCCGACAGGCGGCCGGGGCGGGCGACGGCGGTTGATGTGGTATCGGCCATGTCAGCGCTTCCGGATCTTGGGATTGATGAGGCCGTAGAGCACGTCCACGGTCAGGTTCACGATCATCACCATGACCGCGATGAGCAGCAGCCCGCCCTGCACGACCGGGTAGTCGCGGCGGAAGATCGAGTCGACCATCCACTTGCCGATCCCCGGCCACGAGAAAATGGTCTCGGTCAGGATCGCGCCGGCCAAAAGCGTGCCGACCGAAAGCCCGATGACAGTGATCACCGGGATCAGCGCGTTCCTGAGCGCATGGACCCCGTTGACGCGGGCGGGGGCAAGGCCCTTCGCGCGGGCGGTTCGGATATAGTCCTCGCTCAACACCTCGAGCATGGCCGACCGGGTCTGTCGGGCGATCACGGCAAGCGGGATCGTGCCAAGCACGATGGTCGGAAGGATCAGATGGTGAAGGGCGGAGGTAAAGGCGCCTGACTGGCCCGACCGCAGAGCGTCGATCAGCATGAAGCCGGTCGTATTGTCGAAGAAGTAAAGCAGGCTGATCCGGCCCGAAACCGGGGTCAGGCCCAGCATGCCGGAAAAGACGATGATAAGAAGAAGCGCCCACCAGAAGATCGGCATCGAATAACCCACGAGTGCCGTCGACATCAGCGTCCGGTCAAAGAGCTTGCCGCGATTGACGGCGGCTATGACCCCGGCCGGAAGGCCCAGGGCAACGGCAAAGATCATCGCGCAAATCGACAGTTCCAGCGTGGCGGGGAAAAGCGCGAAAAACTCGTCCCAAACCGGCTTCTTGGTGACGAAACTCTGACCCAGATCGCCCTGCACGACGCCGCCGAGGTAATCGATATACTGCTTCCATATCGGCTGATCGAAGCCGAATTGCTGCACAAGCTCCTGATAGCGTTCCTCGCTGACGCCGCGTTCGCCCGCCATGACGATGATCGGATCGCCCGGCAACATGCGGATGAAGGAAAACGAAATGATCGTCACGCCGAAGAATGTCGGCAGGAAGGTCAGAAGGCGCGAGAGGAGATAGCGGAGCATCAGCCGACGATCCTCAGTTCTTTGGGGAATGTGGTAAGCGAGCGGGAGCCGGTTTCGGTGACGAGGACATCGTCTTCGATCCTAACACCAAATCCGCCGGGACCGGTGCGGTAAAGTCCGGGCTCGTTGGTGAAGACCATACCCGGCTCAAGCACCTGGCGGTTGCCGCGCATGATATAGGGTGCCTCATGCACGTCCCGCCCGAGCCCGTGCCCGGTCTTGGTGCGGATACGGTCGGCAAAGGGTGACGCTTCCAGCACCGAGATGACCGCGTCATCGACGTCATGCGCCGTGGCGCCGGGTTCGGTTCGGGCATGCCCCATCAGGTTCGCGCGCAGGACCGTGTCATAGACCGCCTGAGCCTCATCCGTGGCATGGCCGACAAAGACGGTGCGGGTGACGTCGGCACAGAAGCGGTGCTTCTTGGCGCCGAAATCGATCAGGAGCGCGTCGCCCGGCTGGATTTGATAATCGTCGCGGGCATGGGCGTGAGAATGGGCGGAATTGTCCGACGCGGCGACCAGTGCGCCAAAGGCCTGATCGTCAGCGCCATGGGCGAATAGTGCGGCGACGAGGATGCGCTCGACCTGCGCCTCGGTCATGCCGGCCCTGACTTGATCGAGCGTTTCGGCAAGCGCGGTTTCGGAGATGCGGATCGCATCGGACAGCGCTGCAATCTCTTCGCGCGTCTTTTTCAGCCGCAAACCGGCGATCTGAAATTCGGCGTCGATGACGTTGAGGCCGGGATTGGCGGCGGTCAGCGCGTGATGCGTGAATACCCGCATCACCTGACCTTCGACGGCCACCGAGCCGAGCGGCAAGTGGCCCGCCATGGCGAGAAACGCGCTTGTATAGCCGGTCTGGTCGCGCCAGTCGAAAACCTCGCCTTCGAAGCCGAGCTTCGCGAAGGAGGTGAGTTCCAGATTGGGAACAAGGGCCGTGGGCGCACCCTCGGCCGGGATCAGGATGACCATCGGCCGTTCGTTGGAGCCGAAGGAGGCATCGTAGAGACGCTCAAAATTAGGCCCAGGCACCAGCGCCACGGCATCGACACCCAAATCGCGCGCAATCGCACGATGTGCGGCGTATCGGTCGGTCATGAACGGTGTCCCCCCGGAAAGACAGGCGGGGCCATGGCGGCCCCGCCCAGTTTTGTTTTTATTATTCAGTAATATCGACGCCGTAGAAGATATGGCCACCCAAGGGATGAACCTTGTAGCCGGTCACTTCCGGACGCACGGGCATGAAGACGACCGAATGGGCGATGGTTGCCCACGGCGCCTCACGCTTGAAGACGACCTGCGCCTCTTCGTAAAGGCGGGTGCGTTCGGCCGGATCGGATACGACCTTGGCCTGCTGCACCAGCGCGTCGAATTCCTCATTGCACCACTGTGCGCGGTTCGACCCGCCCACGGCGTCACAGCCGAGAAGCACGGCGAGGAAGTTGTCCGGGTCGCCGTTGTCGCCGGTCCAGCCCAGAAGCACCGCACCGTCGCGGTCCTCGGCCTTGGAACGCTCGAGATACTCGCCCCATTCATAAGAGACGATTTCGACATTCACACCGATCTTGGCCATGTCTGCCTGAATGAGCTCGGCCATGCGGCGCGCATTCGGGTTGTAGGGGCGCTGCACCGGCATTGCCCAGACCTTCATGCTGAGGTCGCTGACACCTTCTGCCTCAAGCGCGGCCTTGGCGGCTTCCGGATCGTAGGGATCGTCCTCGATCGCATCGTTGTATGACCAGATGGTCGGCGGGATCGGGTTCTTGGCCGCTTGACCAGAGCCCTGGAACACCACGTCGATGATCGCCTGCTTGTCGATCGCCATGTTCAGCGCCTTGCGGACATTGGTGTTGTCGAAGGGCGCGACCTTGGTGTTATAGGCGAGGTAGCCGACATTCAGACCCTGCTGTTCGAGCAGGTTGACATCCGCATCCGCCCTCATCGCCTCGATGTCGGCCGGGTTCGGATAAGGCATGACGTGGCATTCCCCAGCCTTGAGCTTCTGGTAACGCACGCTTGCATCGGGTGTGATGGCGAACACCAGATCGTCGATGGGCGAGGCGCCGCGCCAGTAGTCGGGGTTTGCCTTGTAGCGGATCACCGCGTCCTTCTGATACGCGACGAAGCTGAACGGGCCGGTGCCGATGGGCGCCTGGTTCAGCATCTCGGGGGTACCCGCTTCAAGCATGGCGTCGGCGTATTCCTTCGACATGATCGAGGCAAAGCCCATCGCGAGGTTCGACACCATCGGCGCTTCGGGGCGGTTCAGCACGAACTTGACGGTGTAGTCGTCGACCTTGACGATTTCCTTGATCAGGTCCGGCATCGACATGCCGTTGAAATACTCCCATGTCCCGCCGGAAACCTGATTGTAGGGGTTTTCGGCATTGCCCTGACGGTCGAACGAGAAGATGACGTCATCGGCGTTGAAGTCGCGGGAGGGCGTGAACTGTTCGTTCGAATGGAACTTGACGCCCTGACGCAGCTTGAAGGTGTATTCCAGCCCGTCATCAGACACTTCCCAGCTTTCGGCGAGGCCCGGAATGGTGTTCGTTGTGCCGGTCTCGAACAGCACCAGCTTGTCGTAGATCGTGTGCTCGGACGCGTCGAAGGTCGTGCCGGACGTGTAAAGCGCCGCGTCAAAGCCCTCGGGCGAGCCTTCCGAGCAATAGACCAGCGTCTTGGCCGAGGCCGCGCCGCCCATGAGCGCGGCGAGAACGAGGCCGGTGGCGAGTTGGTATCTGAGGTTCATGTCTTGCTCCCAGGTGTTGAGGTTTATTGTTTTTCTTCAGGTTGTTGCTGTCATTTCAGGGGTGAAATGGCAGGTCTTTTCCCGCCCCAGACCGATGTCGGCAGGGATGGGGAAACTGATGGTCGGAAAGGCTCATTCGCCGCCCTCCCGCAATCCGGTGGCAATCGAAGGTACGACGGGGGCCGCGCGGGTCGGGCCGTGGAACAGTTCCAGCGTTCCCGTCCACAGCACCTTTGCCCAACTGTCGCTGTCATTATACCAGCCATGGGGCCGGTTGCCGCTGTAATGCAGGCTGTCGCCCACCTGCATGCGGAACTCCTCGCCCTCCAGCACCTGCACGACCGAGCCTTCCAGGACAACGACGATCTCTTCGCCCTCGTGACTGACCGTTTCGGAACGGTAGGCAGGCGGCACATGCAGGATGAAAGAGGACAACTGGCTGCCGGGAAACTCCGCGCCGATGCGCTCGTAGACGATCGAGGATCCGTCGATGGAGAATTTCGGGCGGTTCGCCGCAACGGTCAGTGCGTCGGCGGGACGCGGTGTGGCGATGAAATAATCCAGCCCGACGCCAAGCGCTTGGGCGATCTGGGCCAGCGTGCCAAGGGTGGGGGTCGCGTTGTC
>JAUIDM010000249.1 GCA_030428915.1 Alphaproteobacteria bacterium
GCTTTCAAAACCGGGCAGGCCACGGATGATGTCACTGACCGAGTTGCCGCAGAACGCCTTGTTCACGGCACCATAAGCTTCGGCCCTCCGGATAGCCGCTTCGGCGACGCCGGCGCTGACAAACACTTTCTGTTCCACCACGTCGTACGTCTCGCGCGCGTGGTAGTCGATATAGAACTTCCGCATCTGCTCGGTGATACCGTAATGCAGGTCATTCCGTTCCGGCACCCAGGGGTGATACCAGGTCCCGGCGGGATCGAACATTACCCGCTGGCTGCCATTGATCAGAATGCCGGAATGCGCGCCCTCGCCCCCCCGTTTGCGGACGACCGTGTAGAGGGTGATCGAGGGCGGCTCGTTCGAGACATAACGGGCGCGCGCCACGGCCTCATCCGGTGCCCAGACAGGCTCCGCACCACAGGCCGCAAGCGCAAGCGGCAGGATCAGACAGAGTGCAAGACGACGCATCGGGAGGGAACTGCTCGGGTGAACGGCCGGTCAGGCGTTGACAAGCGCGAGGAAGATCAAAATGCCAATGGAAATGGCCGCGACCCACGTGCTGAAGCGGATAAAACCCTCAAAGGTCTTCTCGTGGTTCTTGACGTCCATGCTGCCGTGCTTGTGGTCGGCCATCTTTGCGCTCCCGATATGGCGTTTGAGTTCGCATAGCCGATTCAGCGAGCGCTGTCACGACCCGCAAGGCGATGATTTGCGCGCTGTGCGCGTGCGACGCCGGCTTGGGTCGGTTCGGTCTTGCCCGCTTGTCGCGATGTTCCTAGCCTTGCACGACCGAAAGGCGGACAAGCGGGAAAGGATTGCGGACTCTTGCAACATGACACCACCGGCTCCGTTCCGGGCCCCGCGCCATGATTGACAAGCTGGAAATGTTCATCGCGCTCGCCAGAGAGGCGCATTTCGGACGCGCGGCCGAAAGCCTTGGCCTGACCCAGCCAACGCTCTCGGCGGGCATCAAGGCGCTTGAATCGCAGCTTGGCGTGCAGCTTGTCTGGCGCGGCTCCCGTTTCGGTGGCCTGACACCCGAAGGGCAGCGCGTGCTGGTCTGGGCGCGCCAGATCGTCGCCGATACCAGAACGATGCGCGAGGAGATGCGGGCGGTCCGGAAAGGTCTGGCCGGAAACCTTCGGCTTGCGGTGATCCCCACGGCGCTGACCACGGTCGCCGACCTCACCGGCCGCTTCGGCCGCGCCCATCCCAATGTCCGCTTCACCATCCTGTCACGCACCTCTGCCGAGATCCTTTCAATGATCGAAAACCTCGAGGTCGATGCCGGTATCTCCTACCTCGACAATGAGCCGCTCGGACGGGTGACGACGGTCCCGCTTTACCGGGAAAGCTACATGTTCGTTTGTTCCGACACGTCACCCCTGGCCACCCGCAAGACGGTGACCTGGGCCGAGATAGCGGACGAACCGCTCTGCCTCCTCACGCCGGACATGCAGAACCGGCGCATCATCAACCAGCATTTCCTCGAAGCGGGCCGCACCGTGACGGGAGCGGTCGAAAGCAACTCCACCGTCGTCCTCATGGCCCATGTCGCCTCTGGCCGCTGGTCGACGATCCTGCCCGTTCAGATGGCGGCGTTTCTCGCGGCGGGCAAGGCGGTGCGGGTCATTCCCCTCGACGAGACCGCCGCGCGCCATTCGGTCGGCCTGATCGCACCCTTCCGGGAACCGCATACCCCGGTCCTGACCGCCCTTCTGCGCGAAGCGCAGGGCCTGTCCGAAATCTGACGGTCGGCAGACCCGCTGAAAAGCGCCCTTTTTCGACGGCACATCCTTGGCTAGTCTTTTGCACAAGCCCACCGGTCGACGATCAATCGTCCGGGCCGGGCCAGACCCCAGCCTAGGATGCGCCATGACGCCCGACATGATCCTGACCAACGCCTGTATCCTCACAATGGACCCAAGCCATCCCCGCGCCGAAGCGGTGGCCTTGGGGCAGGGACACATTCTCGCCATCGGCCAGCGTCACGAAATCGAGGGGCTGGCGCGGTCGCATACCGAGGTGGTCGATTGCGGCGGTGCAACCGTCCTGCCCGGCTTTTTCGAAAGCCATCTGCATCTGGTGCTCGGCGGGGCCGAGCTCGCCCATTTGCAACTGACCCATGTCGAAGGCGCAGCCCCGCTTGCCCGTGCCTTTCACGACTTCGCGAAACGGAATCCGGACCACCCGCTTCTGATGGCGCAGGGCGGGCACTATGCGATGCTCGACCATCCGATGACACGCCATGACCTTGACGCGATCATCGCCGACCGGCCCATCGCCATCGGCGCACATGACCACCACACCGTCTGGGCCAACACCGCCGCGCTCAAGGCAGCGGGTATCCTCGAAGGCGCGACGATGCCGCACGGGCATGAGGTGGTGATGGGCGCGGACGGGCTCGCCACCGGGGAACTGCGCGAATTCGAGGCCTTCGCGCCGGTGATCGCGCTTGGTGGCGAGGCGCGTCTCAACCTCGGCATCGCGACAGGGGAGGAACCTTCGCCCTGGCCCGACGACGCCGCGCAGGCCATCGACCGGGCCAAGGTGGCCAATGGCCTTGCCCATGCGGCGCGGCATGGCATCACCTCCATGGTGAATATGGATGGCAACCGTTACACGCTTGAACTGCTGCGGGGGCTTCAGGCTGAAGGCAAGCTGACCGCCCGGGTCAAGGTACCCTTCCACTTCAAGCCGCATATGGACCTTTCTGCGCTTGACCGGGCCGACGCCATGACACGGGATTTCGACGACGACTGGCTTTGCTCCGGCTTCGTGAAGTTGTTCATGGACGGGGTGATCGATTCAGGCACCGCTTTCCGGCTGGATGACTATCCGGGCCAGCCCGGCCACCGATCCGAACCCTTGTTCCCCGGCCCAAGGTTCAATCAGATCGCGACCGAGATCGACCGGCGCGGATTGCAGATTGCCGTCCATGCCATCGGCGATGGCGCGGTCAGGACCACGATCGACGGATACGAGGCTGCGCAGAAGGCCAACGGCCCCCGCGACAGCCGCCACCGGATCGAACACATCGAGTTGATCGACCCCGCCGACATCCCCCGCCTGGCTACGCTCGGCATCACCGCCTCGCTGCAACCGCCACACGCGCCGGGTGCGATGGATTTCGGACTCTACCCCACCGTCGATACGTTCGGTGCACACCGGATGAAGGATGCCTATCTCTGCCGGACGCTTGCCGAGGCAGGGGCGCCCTTGGCCTTCGCCTCCGACTGGCCGGTGACCGACATCTCGGTCCTGCGCGGCATTCAGGCGGCGCTTGTCCGGCCGGTCTATGACGGCGCTGAGGATCAGCGCGTGCCACTGATGCAAGTGCTGCACGCCTATACCGCCGGTGGCGCCTGGGCCGCGCATCGCGACCATGTCACCGGCACCCTGCGCCCGGGCCTTGCAGCCGATATCGTGGTGCTGTCAGGCGATATCGAGACGACCGCTCAGGATATGATCGCCGACATGCACGTTGCGCTGACGATATGCGGCGGGCGGGTGACCTATCGAAACGCGCCGGGATCGTGATTCTCATGGCTGGCGGGCAGGCATGAAATCGTCTAGGGCAATGCGATCCCAATGACAGGACCACCCATGACCACCCGCGCCGGATTTGTCGCTTTGATCGGAGAGCCCAATGCGGGCAAGTCCACGCTTATGAACCGGATGGTGGGGGCGAAGGTGTCCATCGTCACCCACAAGGTGCAGACGACGCGGGCCCGCATCCGGGGCATCGCGATGGAGGGCGAGGCCCAGATCGTCTTCGTCGACACGCCAGGCCTGTTCCGCCCGCGCCGCAGGCTTGACCGGGCGATGGTTAAGGCCGCCTGGGGCGGGGCGGCCGATGCCGATATCGTGGTCCTGCTGATCGAGGCGCATCGCGGACTAACCGAGGGCGCGAAGGCGATCATCGCACGCATTGCCGACGAACTTCCCAAGGGCCAGCGCGTGGCGCTTGCCATCAACAAGATCGACCGGGTCAAGGCCGAGACGCTTCTGGCGCTGACCGAGGAGCTGAACGCCGCCTATCCGTTCGAAAAGACCTTCCTCATCTCGGCCGAACGCGGACATGGCGTGGAGGACCTGAAGAAATGGCTGGGCGAGGAGCTGCCAGAGGGCCAGTGGTTCTACCCCGAGGACCAGATCGCCGACCTGCCGCTCCGAATGATCGCCGCCGAAGTGACGCGCGAGAAACTGACGCTCAGGCTGCATGAAGAACTGCCCTACCAGCTGACGGTGGAGACCGAACGCTGGGAGGAGAAAAAGGACGGCTCTGCCCGGATCGATCAGCTCGTCTATGTCGCCCGCGACGGACACAAGGGGATCGTGCTGGGCCACAAGGGCGAAACGATCAAGGCCGTGGGTCAGGCCGCGCGCGCCGAACTGATGGAGTTCCTTGGCCGACCCGTTCACCTGTTCATTCAGGTCAAGGTGCGACCAAATTGGCTGGAAGAAAAGGAACGTTACTCCGAGATGGGGCTTGAGTTCAAAGACGGCGACTGACCCGCACCACCGGATTTCCGAGACCACCAAGGGGTGTCGATGACACCCCTCGCCGGACCACCCGGACCGCAACACCAGTTAATTGGCGTCCGCGTCCAGCGCCGCAACAATCGCATCGCCCATTTCGCTGGTCGAAACCGGCTTGCCGCCTTCCGGGCCCATCAGGTCCGCTGTCCTGAGCCCCTTGGCCAGAACCGTCTCCACCGCCCGTTCCAGACGATCGGCCTCTACCCCTTGATCGAAGGAATAGCGCAAAGCCATCGCGAAGGAGAGGATACAGGCGATCGGGTTCGCCTTGCCCCGCCCCGCGATATCGGGGGCCGAGCCATGAACAGGTTCATAAAGCGCCTTGGGGCGACCGTTTGCCATCGGCGCACCGAGCGAGGCCGAGGGCAGCATGCCCAGGGACCCGGTCAGCATCGCCGCGCAATCGGACAGGATGTCGCCGAAAAGGTTGTCGGTCACAATCACGTCGAACTGCTTCGGCCAGCGGCAAAGCTGCATTGCACCGGCATCGGCATACATGTGGGAAAGCTCGACCTCTGGATATTCCTCGTCATGCACCTTCTGCACGACCTCGCGCCAGAGGATGCCCGATTCCATCACATTGGCCTTCTCCATGGAGCAGACCTTGTTGTTCCGGCGCTTTGCCAACTCGAAGGCCGAGCGTGCCACACGGGCAATCTCGGATTCGGTGTACCGCTGGGTATTGATGCCCACGCGCTCATTGCCTTCGGTGAAGATGCCGCGCGGCTCGCCGAAATAGACGCCCGAAGTCAACTCGCGGACGATCATGATGTCGAGACCCGCGACCACATCGCGCTTGAGCGAGGAGAAATCGGCCAGCGCGTCAAAGCATTGCGCGGGGCGCAGGTTGGAGAAAAGGTCCATCTCCTTGCGGATGCGCAACAGGCCGCGTTCGGGTTTCAGCGCGAAATCGAGATTGTCGTATTTCGGCCCACCCACCGCGCCGAGCAGGACGGCGTCCACCGTCTGCGCCTTGGCCAACGCCTCATCCGTCAGCGGCACGCCGTGGGCGTCATAAGCCGCGCCGCCGATCAGGTCTTCGCTGACATCGAAGACCAGTCCGCGCTTCGCGCCGAACCAGTCGATGATCTTGCGGACCTCGGCCATGACTTCGGGGCCGATCCCGTCGCCGGGCAGGATGAGGATGGAAGGATTTGCCACGTCGGGGCTCCTTAGCCGTTGGATTGGGTCACGGCCCGCCTAGCCAATGCCCGCCGCAGGGTCAAGCGGCGTCGGGTTGCGGTCGCGGTTGGCGCAATCCTTTTCTGACGCAGCGTCGGGGGTGACGTGTACGTCATTCTGAGTCATCGTCCGCCAAAATCCGGAGAGCGTCATGACCCAGTATCCGCATCTTCTTGCACCACTCGACCTGGGGCATGTGACCCTGCCCAACCGGGTGTTGATGGGTTCGATGCATACCAATCTGGAAGAGACCAAGGATTGGAACCGGGTTGCGGAGTTTTACGCGACCCGTGCACGGGGCGGCGTGGGCCTGATGGTCACCGGCGGAATGGCACCCAACCGGGAAGGCGGGGTTTTCCCCGGCGCGGCAGGTCTGTTTACATCCCGGGACATTGCCAACCACCGGATCGTGACCGAAAGGGTGCATCGGGCGGGCGGACGTATCGCCATGCAGATCCTGCATGCGGGACGCTACGCCTATGGACCTGAATGCGTGGCCCCCTCGGCGATCAAGTCGCCGATCACGCCCTATGCGCCCAGCGAACTGGATGAGGCGGGGATCGAAAAGCAGATCGCCGACATCGTGACGGCCGCTGTGCGCGCGCGCGAAGCCGGCTATGACGGGGTAGAGGTGATGGGGTCCGAGGGCTATTTCCTCAACCAGTTCCTCGTCACCCATACAAACAAGCGCACCGACCGCTGGGGCGGCAGCCCTGAAAACCGGATGCGCCTGCCCATCGAAGTCGTGCGCCGTGTGCGTGAGGCCGTGGGGACCGATTTCATCCTGATT
>JAUIDM010000250.1 GCA_030428915.1 Alphaproteobacteria bacterium
GGGTGGGCGCCACGGTCAGGCCGAATACGGCAGGGGCGTCGACCCTCGCCGCGATTGCGGTGCCCGGGGACCGGATCGAAGTGGTTGCCGAGATCGTCGGCGCGGAGCCGGGCGTCAACCATTCCTATCTGCGCGAGGATATCTGGAACCTCTGGTTTGTCGCCACCGCGCCGGATGGCGCGGCGCTTGAAGCCACGCTGGCCCGGATCGCGGGGCGCAGCGGCCTGCGCGTTCTCGACCTTCGGCTCATACAGCCATTCAACATCGACCTCGGTTTCCGCCTTGCCCCCGCTGCGCGGCAGGAGATGTCGGAATCACGACCGGTTCGCGCTGACGTCTTGCAGGAATCCGACCGCCCGATCCTTCAGGCGCTGACGGCGGGCCTGCCACTGGTCCCCCGCCCGTTCCGGGTCATTGCCGAAACGCTCTCCCGCAGCGAAGGTGACGTGATCACCCGGATCGGCGCGCTGTCCGATGCCGGCCTTCTGACCCGTGTCGGCGTCATCGTCCGCCACCGCGCCATCGGCTGGTCGGCGAATGCGATGGTGGTCTGGCAACTGCCAGAAGATCGCATCCTCGCCGCCGGACAGGCTCTGGCCCGGCATCGGGGCGTCACCCTGTGCTATCGCCGCCTCACCGTGCCCGGCATCTGGGACTATCCGCTTTATTCGATGATCCATGCCCGCAGCCGGACCGAGGCCCTGTCGATCCTCGCCGAGGCCGCTGCCTTACCCGAACTTGCCGGTGCGACCCACCGCGCGCTCTTTTCCACCCGCTGCTTCAAGCAGACCGGCGCATTACTGAAAGCGGAGGCCGCATGAGACGCGAGGTTTTGCCGCCAGATGCGCTCGACACGACCGACCGGGCGATCCTGAACGCGCTGCAAGAGGGATTTCCCCTGACCCCGCATCCCTTCGTCGATGCCGGAAAGCCGCTGGGCCTGAGCGAGGGCGACCTGATCGCCCGCATCCAGAACCTGCGCGAAGAAGGCGCGATAACCCGTTTCGGGCCATTCTTCGACGCCGAGGCGATGGGCGGCGCCTTCTGCCTCTGCGCCATGGCGGTGCCCGCAGACCGCTTCGACGCAGTCGTGACTTTGGTCAATGCGCATCCCGAGGTCGCACATAATTATGAACGCGCCCACCGGCTGAACATGTGGTTCGTTCTGGCCACCGACACGCCGGACGGCATCGAGAGGGTGGCGCAGGCAATCGAGACGGAAACCGGTCTTCAGGTCCTGCGCTTTCCGAAATTGAAGGAATTCTTCATCGGATTCCGGGTGAAGGCATGAGCATCGACGCAACCGACCGCCGGATCATCAACGCCACGCAAGGCGGCCTGCCGCTGGCGCCCGCGCCCTATGCGGTCGTGGCAGGCTGGCTGGGTCTGAGCGAAGGCGAAGTCATCGCCCGTCTGGCCGCAATGAAGGACAGGGGCATAATCCGCCGCATCGCGCTGGCGCCAAACCACTATGCCCTGGGTGTCATCGCGAACGGGATGAGCGTCTGGGACGTCGCGGACGATCAGGCCGAGGCGCTCGGCACGCAAGTCGGCGCGCTTGACTTCGTCAGCCATTGCTACCTGCGCCCGCGTGCTCTGCCTGACTGGCCCTACAACCTCTTTGCCATGATCCACGGCCATGACCGGGCCGAGGTGGAGGCGAAACGGCAAGAAGTCGCGGCGCTGCTGGGCGGGGCCTGCAAAGGTGCGGATATACTCTATTCCACCCGAATCCTGAAAAAAACCGGGCTCCGGCTCAGAGAGGGGGGCAGATGTTCCGGCTGACGCAATACATGCAGGAATTGGTCAACCCGACCCCGGTGCGCCGCCGTTCCGGCCCGGTGAAGCCGGTGGTGATCTGGAACCTGACGCGGCGCTGCAACCTCAAGTGCCGGCACTGCTACACGACCTCGGCGGATGTGCATTTTCCTGGCGAACTCAGCCACGAACAGGCGATGGGGGTACTGGACGATCTCTCGGCCTTCCGCATCCCGGCGCTGATCCTCTCGGGCGGCGAGCCGCTATCGCGTTTCGATTTCTTTGAACTGGCCGAGCGCGCAAGGGCGCTGGATTTCCGCCATCTGAGTCTCTCGACGAACGGCACCCGGGTCGCCGAACATGCCGACCGCATCGCGGATCTCGGGTTCGACTACGTTGGTATCTCGCTTGATGGGATCGGCAAGGTGAACGACTGGTTCCGGGGTATCGACGGCGCCTTTGACGACGCCTTGGCAGGCGTGCGCGCCTGCAAGGCGAAGGGTGTGAAGGTCGGTTTGCGTTTCACGATAACAGAGGACAATGCCCATACACTCTCGGACATGCTGGACCTTTGCGAGGCGGAAGGCGTGGACAAGTTCTATCTCTCCCACCTCGTCTATGCTGGGCGCGGCGACAAGAACCGGGGCGAGGATACTGCCCATGCCCGGACCCGCGCGGCAATGGACATGCTGATAGAGCGCGCCTGGGGTGCGGTCGAGAGCAGTCGCCCGCTGGAGGTCGTGACCGGCAACAACGATGCCGATGCCGTATGGTTCCTGCGCTGGGCCGAAGAGCGTTTCGATGCCGAGAATGTGGCCCATGTCCGCGACCATCTGGAGGCATGGGGCGGCAACTCCTCGGGCCTGGGCGTTGCCAATATCGATTCACAAGGCAAGGTGCATCCGGATACCTATTGGTCCGATTACACCGTGGGCAGTGTCAAACAGACACCGTTCTCAGAGCTTTGGACGGGCGACGACCCGATGCTGGCCACCCTGCGCCAGCGCCCGCGCCCTCTTAAGGGTCGCTGCGGTGCCTGCGCGTTCAAAACGGTCTGTGGCGGCAATACCCGCATCCGCGCGCTTCAGGTCACGGGTGATCCCTGGGCGGAAGACCCGGCCTGTTACCTTTCCAACGAAGAAATCGGGGTGGAAGAGGCAGGTCGCCTGACCGTCACCCCGTTCCGGGGCAAGAGTCATGATCCGGCACATCGTTTTTTCTAGCCTGTTCGCCACCACGCAGGCCATGGCCGCGCCGGATGGCGCGGCCCTCTTTTCCGATCACTGCGCCACCTGCCACGCCGAAACCCGACTTGGCGGCACCGGCCCGGCCCTGATCCCCGAGGCGCTTGGACGGATCAAGGGCGAGGCGCTGGAAGATATCATCGCCAACGGCCGCGTCGCGACCCAGATGCCCGCCTTCGCCGGGGAACTGACAGTCGACGAGATCGCGGCGGTTGCCGCCTATATCGCGCAGCCTCTCGCCGAAACGCCGACCTGGACGAAGACTGACATCGACGCCACGCGGGAGCTAAAAACAGACTATATTCCTGCGGAAAATCCCGTCTTTTCCGCCGATCCGATGAATATTACCCTGGTCGTGGAAACCGGCGATCATCATGTGAGCGTGCTCGACGGCGACACGTTCGAAGTGCTCGACCGCTTCGCCACGCCCTTCGCCGTCCATGGCGGGCCGAAGTTCTCGCCCGACGGGCGCTTTGTCTTCATCATGTCGCGCGACGGCTGGGTGCAGAAATACGATATCTGGTCGCTGGCCGAGGTCGGCCGGGTCCGCGCGGGGCTGAACAGCCGAAACATCGCGATGAGCCATGATGGTAAGTGGCTGGCCGTCGCCAACTACCTGCCGAACACATTGACGATCCTTTCCACCGATGACCTCTCGGTGGCGAAAATCATCGACGTGGTGGGTCGCGACGGCGATCCGAGCCGCGTCTCCGCAGTCTATCAGGCACCCGACCGAAAGAGCTTTGTCCTGGCGCTGAAGGATGTGCCCGAAGTGTGGGAGGTTGCGACGGACCCGGATGCGGGACCTTTCCACGAAGGCTTCGTACATAGTTTCGAGAAGGGGATGGAGGAAAGCCTTGCCGCGGAACAGGGCCTGTTCGCTCGCCGACGCATCATGCTGGAAGCGCCCATCGACGACTTTTTCTTCAGCCCGGATTATGCGAACCTCATCGGGACCAATCGCGAGGGTGACAAGGGCGTCGTCGTCAATCTTACCGTCGGGCGCGAGATTGCCGAGCTGCCGTTGCCGGGCATGCCGCATCTGGGATCGGGCATCAGCTGGATACGCGATGGGCGGCGTGTGATGGCCACGCCGCATCTGCGCGAGGGGATGCTCAGCGTGATCGACATGAAGGATTGGTCGGTCACGGATACGGTAAAGACCGACGGGCCGGGGTTCTTTCTGCGCAGCCACGAAAACTCACCCTATGTCTGGGCCGATGTCTTTTTCGGTCCGAACAAGGACAAGATGCATGTCATCGACAAGCAGAGCCTGAAGATCGTCAAGACGCTGAACCCCGCGCCGGGCAAGACGGTGGCACATGTCGAGTTCACCCGCGATGGTTCGAAGGCGCTTGTGTCGGTCTGGGAAGATGACGGTGCGCTTATCGTCTATGACGCGGTCACACTTGAGGAACTGAAGCGGCTGCCGATGCGCAAGCCCTCGGGGAAATACAATGTCTGGAACAAGATCCATTTCGAAGAAGGAACCTCCCACTGACGGGCGCTGGCCGCTCTGGAAGCTTGGGACGATGCTCTACCCCTTCGCGGGTGGAGCGGTGGCGATCAACCTATTTCTGCTCGGACTGATGTGGCAGGCGGTGGGCATTCCCGCACTGTCACCGATCACTTGCGTGATCCTCTCCATCCCGCTCGGCATCCCGGCAAGCTGGGCCGCCGCGTGCTGGGTGAGGCATCTGATCAACGAGGCGGAACGCTGATGACTGGGCGGGCGACACGGAAACACGGGCCGGCTTCCGAACGGAACTGGCAGGGTCCGGCACTCTTCAGCTATGGCTTCCGGCCCTTCTTTTTTGGTGGCGCGACCTTTGCGGCGCTCGCGATTGCGGTCTGGCTTTTCGAGTGGCTGGGGATGATCGGCATCGTGCACCAGATTGCGCCTCTCGATTGGCACGTGCACGAGATGATCTTTGGCTATCCGGCGGCGGTCATTGCTGGTTTCCTCTTTACTGCCGTGCCGAACTGGACGAAACGCCTGCCGGTTACGGGCCGCCCGCTCATGGTGCTGTTCTCGCTCTGGGTTGCCGGACGCGTCGCGCTTCTGCTTCCCGATGCGGCTCCCTATTGGGCCGTTGCAGTGGTCGAGGCGCTCTTCCTGCCGGCTCTGGCCTTCGTTATCGGCCGCGAGATCGTCGCCGGCCGAAACTGGCGCAACCTCAAGGTGCTGTTGCCAGTGACCGTACTCGCTGGCGCCAATCTCTGGTTTCACACCGCGCTTGCGTTGGGCCACGCACCGGACATGGCCGCGCGGTTCGGACTGGCAGCTGTCCTGATCCTCGTGACGCTGATCGGCGGGCGCATCGTGCCGAGTTTCACCCGAAACTGGCTGGCCGCCGAACGGCCGGATGGGCGGATGCCGGTTCCCTTCGGCCGTCTGGATGTCGCAGTCACCGTCCTGACAGGTACCGCGCTGCTTCTCTGGGTAACGGGGATCGGAGCGCCCACAACGCTTCTTGCGTTCGCCGCCGCCGGTCAGGCGATCCGACTGGCCCGCTGGGCGGGGGAACGGACGCTTTCCAGTCCCATTCTTTTCGTTCTCCATCTCTTCTATGCCTTCCTTCCCGCGGGGCTTGGGCTATTGGCAGCCGAGGGGCCGACAGGCGATCCGGCGATGCGGATCGCGGGCCTTCATGTCCTCGGTATCGGTGCCATCGGGGGTATGACGCTTGCCGTGATGACCCGCGCCAGTCTTGGGCATACGGGGCGCGCGCTGGCCTCGGGACCGCTTCTGAACATGGCGTTCGCTCTGGTTCCGGCGGCAGTTGCCTTCCGGCTGCTTGCAGCATTCCTGCCCGAAGCAGGCTGGACACTGCATGCGGCCGTGGCGGCCTGGGTGTTGGCCTTTGGGGTTTTCGCCCTGCGGGTCGGCCCGTGGCTCTTTTCGCCGCGACTGGCGAAGCTCGGCTGATCGATATCCGGGGAACACGCCACTCCTTTGCCCCCGAAACGCGGGCGCAGAATACCACGGCAATGGCATCGCCCGGCCTCAGCCTCCGTTGGGCAGGTCCGTTGGCGTCCGGATGGCACATTCCCCCGAACGGGTTCATCCTGCGGCACCAGCGAGCGGGACGCCGAGCAGGGGCCTTGTTGCGCAAATCATGTGAGGGATTCACTGCGTGAATCCAGCATTATGGTTGTGCCGGACTTCAGCACCCTGTGCCGTCGTCAGCGGAAACTGAAGGTGAGTATCCGGTACCGTGGCGGCAAGGATCCACTGAACCTGCTCATCGACAGCACCGGCATCAAGGCCGTAGGCGAAGGTGAATGGAATGCCCGCAAGCATGGTGGCCCCAAACGCCGTATCTCGCGTAAGATACACATCGGGATCGATGAAGAAACGCTGGAGGTCCGGGCCGTTGAGGTCACCGGCAGCAACATTGGTGACGCGCCCATGTTGCCGGAACTTCTGGACCAGATCCCGCCTAACCAGGAAATCGGTAACGTCACCGCTGACGGCGCCTATG